>CAZWGW010000607.1:0-4871 GCA_964633565.1 uncultured Planctomycetaceae bacterium | reverse complement strand
AGCCGGTTCTGGACGACGTCAAACCTGCACGCCGGCCAGTTCACGGCGGCGTGCGGCGTGTGCCTGTACCGAGGTGATGCGCTGCCGGAGTCGTTCTACGGCAACAGCTTCATCTGCGACCCGACCGGCAACCTGGTGCATCGCGACATCCTGAAGCCCAAAGGAGCGACGTTCACATCGCAGTACGATCGCGAGGGGGTGGAGTTCCTCGCCACGACGGACGAATGGTGCCGGCCGGTCAACCTGACCGTCGGTCCGGACGGGGCGCTGTATGTTGTCGACATGTACCGGGCCGTCATCGAGCACCCGCAGTACATGCCGGATGAACTCAAAAACCGGCCGGACCTGCTGCTGGGGACGGACCGCGGGCGGATTTACCGGATTGTGGCAAAAGACGCGCCGGCAGGGCGGAAGCAGCCGTGGCCGAAGCTGTCGGCGGCGCCGTCAAAAGAACTGGTGACACTGCTCGAGCATCCGAACGCGTGGCAGCGCGAGACGGCGCAGCGGCTGCTGTTTGAAAAGCAGGATGCGTCAATTGCGGGTCAGCTCAAACTGCTGGCGAATACCAGCGACCGTCCGCAAGCGCGGGCGCATGCCCTGTGGCTGCTCGATGCACTGGGACGGCTGGAAGACTCAACGATCATGGCAGGATTGAATGACCCGCATCCGGGAGTTGCCGAGCAGGCGGCGCGGCTGGCCGAAGAGCGCGCTGAGCAGAGCCCGCAACTCGCCGACGCGATCGAGCACGCCGCTGCAAAGACGAGCAATGGTCGATTGCGGTTTCAGTCCGTCCTGAGCCTGTCGGCATTTCCGTGGAAGAAGGAACGCGGCGCGCTGTTTGCCAGGCTGGCCATCGAGCGCGCCGATGACGAATGGCTGCTGACGGCATTGGCCTCCGTGGGACGTGATCCTGCCACGATTCTCCACGCCACATTGTCCCGATATGGAAATTCCACGGGGACGCGACTCGATGCAGGCAAGTCCAATCTGTTGCGGCGTTTCGCGGAATTGGCCGCGCGTCAGCAGGACGCAAACTCGCTCTCTCCGGTGTTCGATGGCTGGATCGATCGTCCACTGGACGTGAGGTGCATTGCCATTTCCGCCATCTGTTCGGGTCTGAAGCAGCGCGGAACCACCTGGGATCAGGCCGCAAAAGAACTCGACCCGGTTGTGGCCATCGAAGTGGCAGACACGTTCGACAGCGCGAAACGACGCGCGGACGATCCCGTCAGCGGGGCTGAATCGGAAACGGTCCGCGCGCTGGAATTCGCTCCGTGGGAGGATGGAAAGACGCTGCTGGAAATCGCGAAATCCCACGAACAGCAGTCCGTGCGGATTCAGGCCATTCAGGTGCTCGGTCGCCGCTCGGAGGCGGAGATCGGTCCCGCACTGCTGGCCGACGTCGCCGCACAGACGCCGGCGATCCGTGCGGCGATCCTTGCCACGATGTACGGCTCGGCGGAGCGCACGCGCCTGCTGCTCAACGAGATCGCCGCCGGCCGCGTCTCTCCGCGCGAAATTGACCCCACCCGCGCCAACCAGTTGCGCAACCACCGCGACGCCGGCATTCGCGAACTCGCAGGGAGACTGCTGCATGACGATACCGACGCCGACCGCGTGAAAGTCCTCGCTGACTACAACTCCGTGCTCAGCACAAAATCGGACCCCACACGGGGCCGCGAGGTCTTCGCCAAAAACTGCGTCCAGTGCCACAAGGTCGGCGACCTCGGCGTGAACGTCGCGCCCGACATCTCCGATTCGCGTGTGAAGACGGCCGAGCAACTGCTGGTGTCGATCCTCGACCCGAACCGGGCGATCGACAACAACTATTTCAGCTACACGATCGTGGATAAGGATGGCGTGGTACACACCGGCGTGATCGCGTCCGAGACGGCCACGTCGGTCACGCTCAAGCAGCCGGAAGGGAAAGAGGTCACGCTGCTCCGCTCGGACGTCGAGGAACTCAAATCGAACGGCATCTCGCTGATGCCGGTCGGGCTGGAGAAGAACATTTCCGTGGAGCAGATGGCCGATCTGATCTCGTTCATCAAGAACTGGCGCTATCTGGACGGCTCCGTCCCTCCGGAAGTGATCCGCTGAGCGGTGAATGATAAAAAGAGAGAAGGGGAACGCTAATCTCCACTAATCGACACTGATCAGTGTTTATCAGTGGAGATTAGTGTTCCCGGACGTTTCTTTTTCTCTTTCGTCACGGCATTCGCACTTCGGGCGGCGGCGAGTCCTGGCCGTACTTCGAATTCCCGATGCCGAAGAACCGACCGGTGATCAGCCCCGCCTTCGACCGGCCCCCCTGCCACAGGTTCCACTGCGGGTCGGAGTAGCCGTCGAAAAACGCGTTCAGCCGCTGCCGCAGTTCGAGCACGCGGTCGGTCTGCTGCGGATCGCCGTACAGATTGTGATGCTCGTCGGGGTCGGCCTGCAGGTCGTACAGCTCGTTCGGCACCTGGTGAATCCGCTCGATGTACTTCCACTCGTTGGTGCGGATCGCCCGCACGTTTTCGAACTCGAAGAAATGCACGTTCTCCCAGGGCACCGTCTCTCCCCGCAGGAACGGCGAGAAGTCGCGTCCCGGTAATGCGTGCTGCGTCGGGAGTTTGTCGCCGAGGCCCAACTGCGCGAGCAGCGTCGGCAGCAGATCGTAGTTGCTGACCATGCTGTCGACGCGCTGGCCGGCCTTGACGCGCCCCGGCTGGTGGAAGATGAGCGGGACCGTCATCGTCCAGTCAAAGGCCGTCAGCGGGCGCGTGTGATCCCCCATCCCCCAGTAGCCGGCATGGCCCCCCGCCAGCCCCTGATCGGCCGTGAAGACCACGAGCGTGTTGTCCGTCAGGCCGAGGCGATCGAGCGTTTCCATCACACGGCCGACGCCGTCGTCAATGCCGCTCACTTCGGCCGCATACTTGCGGATCACCTGCAGGTCGCCGATCCACTTCCCGTAGTTGTAGTTCCACGGCTGCGGCTCGGTCCGCGGGAACGACGGCAACTCGCTTGCCTCGTACTCGGCACGATGCCGGTTGCGGATCGGCTCACGCATCGCGCTCCCCAGCCCGTACGGCCCGTTGTATGCCAGAAACAGGAAGAACGGCCGGTCATAGCTCTGCTCGAGGAACCGCACGGCGTGGTTGGTCCAGAAATCGGTCAGGTACTCCGGTTCGACGCGGATCTGTTCGTGCTCGATGACTTCCTGATCGTAAAAACCCAGACTGTGGCCTTGCGGCTTCGTGACCCAGTACGAGAACCCCTCCTGCGGATGCAGGTTGTCCCCCAGATGCCATTTGCCCGTCAGCCCGGCGACGTACCCGGCATCGACGAGAATGCTCGGCAGTGTGTCGAACTCCGCCAGCGTGTTGTACGCCTGCGGACCGATCTGCGCGCCGCCGGCCGCAAGGTAGGTGTGCACGCCATGCTGCGACGGCATCAGCCCCGTCAGCAGCGTCGCCCGCGTCGGAGAACAGACGGCGTTGCTGGCGAACGCGCGGGTGAAGAGCGTGCCGTGTTCGGCCAGGCGGTCGATATTGGGCGTCTTGATGTCGGGGTTGCCGTAGCAGCCGAGCGTCCAGGGGCCGTGGTTGTCGGTGAGGATCAGGACCAGGTTCGTCGGCCCGTCCGCCGCGGAAGCTGACATCGAGGAGCCGATGACGACCACAAAGCCGAGAAAGAAAGCCAGAACCTTCATGGCAATACCTCATATCCGTCACGGTGCATGCTGACGGCTGTGACACAGGAACCGCCATCCTACTCCACCACGTCGTGCCGATCGACCGACGGAAGAAGCGGGCGGAACACAGATTGCCACTGATCCACACTGATACGGACTTACCGCGCACTCCATGGACGTGGAGGGCGCGATGGATGGTGCAAGAGACGTCTCGGCATTGGGCGTGGTATCTTGAATGCCGGGGACGAAGCTGAAACCGTGCGGTGTTTTGTGATTTTGCGAATTCCTCAATTTCGGGGCACATCACATTAGCCCGAAGCGCGAGCGAGGGACTGGACGTCCGATGCGTGGTGTTCCCTCGTTCGCGCTTTTTTGATGTTGCGCTTTTGACGTGAGGCGATTGACATCGTAACCCGAAGCGTCAGCGAGGGGCTGAGTTGTGTCGACGTCCAGATTCCGCGCTTACGCTTCCGGTTACATGGAATTCCCGACGAAGTCCACAGTGCGTAACATCAAAACTCGCGATTCGGGTTGGTGCAGGCGTATCAGCACGACGAGATCTCAACATCAGAACTGGCGGCGTGTCCCGACAAAACACGACTTCTGAACCGGAGGTGGCCGACATGGGAGACGCGGAGTGGGCCGAGAGTTGCCGCACGGCCTTCCGCAAATACGTGACCGTGACCCGTCAGGGACCGGAGCCGGACGGAAAACGCTACACCGAACACGCCGAGAGCAAACTGCGGCCGAACACCGTCGCGTACTGGAAGCAGCGTGGGGACCATGCCGTCGATATCGGGCATGTATTCAGATATCCCTACAGCTACTACGACCTGTTGCGGCGTGCCGATGATCCAGAGTTGACGCAGGAACTGGAGGCGAAGGCGTTTCGGATTTTTTGACCTTGACCGGGCAAGTCGCCGACGGCCGTCATACCGAGTCGGCTGCCAGCCTCGCCGTGGACGGCGCGGACCACGCGAGGCTGGCAGCTTCGCCGGCATTGGAATCAGTGGATCTCGACCCGCGCCGCCGTCTCAGTAACAGTCAATGCACACGCCGTGGCAAACGCCGAAGGAGCAGGCCGTCCCGACCGGGCAGACGACGCCGCAGGCGCCGCAGTTGCCGGAGTCCCAGTTGACGTCGATGCAGATGCCGTTGCAGATCGCGCCCCCCGCTCCCACGCAGTCCGTGC
>CAZWGW010000606.1:0-4877 GCA_964633565.1 uncultured Planctomycetaceae bacterium | reverse complement strand
TGAACTGGGATTTCGTTCGACGCGATGCGTTCGAGCTATTCACACGGTATTCGCACCGCGCCACGCTCGGCACTTTGGACATCGCGCTCCTCGCTTCCGCCAAGCTATCCGGCGCGACCCGACTCCTGTCGTTTGACCGGGTGCTCAAGGCGCTGGCGATTGCCGAGGGGCTGGAAGTTTATCCGCCTTTGGACGCCGAAGGCAGGCAACTGCTGGCGAGACTAAAACGCGCACCTGATTAAAGGCCGCTTCCGCAATTACCTGCTCGTTGCGCTAAAGCATTTTCTGGCGAACGAGCACGAACGCTCCACGACACTCAAACGCGGTGGACGTCACCTCACATTCTCGCTCGATGCGACGGCGGCCGAGGGGCGGTATGCCTTTGAACCTACGGATGCCGCAGATCCCGAAGCCCTGTTCCGCCGGCAATGGGCGCTGACGCTCCTGGAACTGGTCCAGCAGCGACTGCGCGACGAATACATGTCGGCCGGCAACGAGCCGCTGTTCACCCGCCTGCAGCACCAATTGACCGGTGAGCGACCTGACAACACATACCAGGCGATCGCCGACGAACTGGCGATGTCGGTTGGGGCCGTCAAGACGGCCGCGCACCGCCTGCGACAACGCTTTGGGGAACGACTGCGCGAGGAGATTGCACAGACGGTCGCCTCCGAATCCGAAGTCGATGCCGAAATCCGCGAACTGCTGAGCGCACTCAGAACGTGAAGCACCGCAATGCTTTGTGGTAATCTCGTTTAGCCGCGACCCGGAGGGGAGCGCGTCACACGGACCGTCCACGAAAAAATCTTCAGCGCGCGGTAACCTTTCGAGAGAAAGCCGGCACTTAAGGGCAGGACCTGAAGTTGCCGAGGGATTTTCGCGATGTCGACCGCCGCCCGTTGTCCGGAATGCCATGCTCCCCTCCCGCCCGGGGTGCCCGCCGGCTGCTGCCCGGCCTGCCTGATGGCGCTGGGACTGGGCGCTCCACCGCCAACTCCCGCGCACGGGTCCAGGATTTCGGAAAATCTCGCGGGATTGCTCCCCGGGTTTGAATTCCTGGGGCTCCTGGGTGAGGGAGGAATGGGGACCGTCTACCAGGCGCGGCAGACGTCGCTTGACCGGCTGGTGGCGATCAAGGTCATCAAACCCGACGCCTCCCGCGACCCCGATTTTGCCGAACGCTTCACGCGCGAGGCGCGGGCCCTCGCGCGATTAAACCACGCACACATCGTCACCGTGCACGACTTCGGCCAGCGCGACGGTCTCTATTACCTGGTCATGGAGTACGTCGACGGAACCAACCTCCGCGAACTGCTCGACGCCGGACGGCTCTCCCCCGAACAGGCGCTGGCCGTCATCCCGCCGCTCTGCGCCGCGCTGCAGTACGCTCATGACCAGGGGATCGTGCACCGCGATATCAAGCCGGAGAACATCCTCATCGATCGCGCCGGTCGCGTGAAGATCGCCGACTTCGGGCTGGCGAAGCTCGCCGGCACGTCCGAGTACGACTACCGGCTCACCCAGACGCGGCAGATCGTGGGGACTCCCCGGTACATGGCGCCGGAACAGATGCAGGGGGCGCGGCGCGTCGACCACCGGGCCGACATCTATTCGCTGGGGGTCGTGTTCTACGAGATGCTGACCGGCGAACTGCCGATGGGACGCTTCGAGCCCCCGTCGCACCGCGTACATGTCGATGCCCGGCTCGACGAGGTGGTGCTGAGGGCGCTGGAGCGCGACCCGGACCGCCGCTATCAGCGGGCCAACGACATAAAAACCGACATTGAGACAATCGCCGAACGTCCACACTCACGCGAGCCGGTGCGGCGTGAAGGGCAGGGCCGGAGCACAGTCGCGGCGCCTGGAAAAGCGGCGCACTCGCGGCCCTCGCGCGCTCCGGGCATCGCCCTCTCCCTCGTGGCCGGCATGCAGGTCTCCTGTGGCGGGATTCTGCTCGCCAGGTGCCTGGCGACTCAACCTGCCTTCGTTCCCAGGTATCTGCTGTTGATGGGCGCGTCTTCGTTGTTGTTCGGGCTGTTGATCATCGTTGGTGCAGCCAGTCTCGAACTCAACCGACGCGTCACATTCCTCGCCCGTCTCGGCGCGGTCGCCGCGATGGTCCCCACGTCTCCGGTCTGGCTGGCGGGGCTGCCCGTCGGAATCTGGGTGCTGCTCAGCGAGCCGCGCGATGTCCACAGCGTCGCACCCGAGCGACCTCCATCGAAAGCACCCTTTGTGTGCCTGCTGCTGGCGGGACTGCTGCAGGCCGGCATCTCGGGCGGCGTACTCCTGATGTATCTGACCGTCTGGATGGATCCGCAGGCCTCGATGCGATCCGGTATGGTGGGACCAGTGGTGTTCCTGTTCGTGCTCGAATTGGCTGGCCTCCTGACCGGCGCCGCAGCCGTTGTCGGCGCGATCAACCTTCTGACTCATCGATCCGCCGCAGTCGGCCAGCTCGGCGCCTTGGCCCTGTTGTTCCCCACGGGGCCGCAATGTCTGCTGGGAATTCCCGTGGGGATCTGGGTGCTGCTCGTCACTGGCCGCCGTGCTGAGACCGCGCTGCAGGAACTGCTGCCGGCCCCGCCGATCACGCCGGTCCCGCCGATCACGCCGGAACCGGCCGCCGCCGAGACGTACGTCCCCTATCGCGAACGCTCGCCCAGTGCGCTGCAGGCGCCATCCGGCTGGTCGCTGATCGCCGACTGGATGCCGACTCGCGGGCGGCATCCCTGGCGCAGCATCGTCCTGATCGCTTTGATCGCTGCTGCCGCGGTGACGGCGGCGATGCTGGTACGGACCCGCGCGCGTGCGTCGCTGCTGGATGCGGCACGTCGGGGAGATGCGGACAGCGTCGCCTGGTGGCTGTCGCTCGGGGTGAGTACCGAAGTCACCGATGCTGAAGGAATGACTCCGCTGATGTGGGCCGCCTGGGAAGATTACACATCGGCGGCCGACGTGTTGTTCGCGCATCACGCAAATGTCGATGCGCAGACCCCGCTGGGAGAAACCGCGCTGATGAAGGCGGCGTTCCGCGGACATACCGACATCGTCCAGAAACTCCGCAGTCACGGAGCGCAACTCGACCGGGTCGACAGGCACGGTGAGACGGCCCTGATCCGCGCCGCCGCCAACGGGCATGTCGCCACCGTTGACGCCCTGCTGCAACCGGGGAGCACGCGGCCCGCCAACGTCGATCTGGCGGACAGTCAGGGAATGACGCCACTCATGTGGGCCGCGTGGCACGGCCGCGTGCCGGTCGTCCAGAAACTGTTCGGCTTCAACGCCAGTGTTTATGGCCGTTCGAACGACGGCGAAAGCGTGTTGATGAAGGCTGCCTGGCAGGGACACGGGATCATCGTGCAGGAATTGCTCGAGCACGGGGCTACCATCGGCGTCCGCGACAATGACGGCGAGACGGCGCTGATCCTCGCAGCGTTTCGCGGTCACGATCCGATCGTCAAAACGCTGCTGGAGCACGGCGAAGATCCTCACGCCGAGACCAGGGAAGGGCTCACGCCGCTCATGGTGGCCGCGCTGAATGGATACGCGGATGTGGTCCACACCCTGCTGCCAGTGAGCGACGCATCGGCCGTGTCGAAAGCGGGCCAGACGGCACTGAGCCTCGCGGTCCGGCAGGGGCACGAGGATGTGATCAAGGTACTGCTCTCCGAAGGAGCCGAGGGGGAGGGACCGCTGTGGCTGTGGCGCGGGTATCGCCTGGCGCATCACGGCCAATATGCCGAGGCCCTGCCCGACCTGGAGAAGGCGGCGACCGCCGCACAGACGGCGACCCGCGCCTGGCAATTCATGGACGACGGCTGGCTGTACGAAGCGCCGGACCCCGCCACGCTCACGCTGCTGCTGCTGGGGGAATGCCGGCACCGGACCGGGGACGACGCCGGGGCCAGCGCGGCATTCCGGCAGGTGCTGGAGCGGATTCCCGCGCCCGCCGACCCGCTGATCCTGTACAGCAAACATCGCGCGGAGCCGGGCATCCGGAACCTCGAGGAGTATGCTGTGCGGCACGAGATCATCCGCGAGCATGCGGACACCCCGGCCCGGGGATGGGTCCTCGCGCGCAAGGACCGCCACGTGTCAGAAAGCGGGGGGAGCCGCAGCGTGGTGGCCAGCGCCTTCGCCAGCACCGCGACGGACCTGTTTCAGTGAGGTGCAGCGACCCGGACGCTCAAAGCGTCCGGGTCGCTAAGTCGGTGTTTCAAAACCTCCCTCTCGCCCGTGGGGGAGAGGGCCGGGGTGAGGGGGCCCGGGAGTTTTGAAACACCGTCCAAAGGCCGTAACAACCCGTTCATTCTCGCGCTTCTGACTGCAGTGAGGAGGAGACCGTCGCAGGAAATGGTTTTCCGACGGTGTCCGCCACGCGGCGATCATCAGGAGCAGAGACATGAACCGGTTTGCCTCATCTCTGGGACGCGGGATTCTGGCGGGGCTGTCGATTCTGGCATTGGGGTCCGCCAGCAACGCGGGTGAGCCGGCAGTGCATCAGCACGGGCACAATCTGCCGCATCTCGGCGTCCACGTCGGCCCGCATTGGGGGTTTGGTCCCGGCTACTTCTACGGCGGACATGCGTCGACGTTTCAGGAAGGGGTGCTGCGGGGCCAGGCCGACCTGGTCCGGGCGCGGGGAGAACAGAACCTGAACAACGCCCAGGCGCTGCGGCACTTCGAGGAGGCTGTCGATCGGGCGCTCGACAATCATGTAAAGACCCTGGCGACGCGGCAGGAGCGGGAAATGATGGCCCGCCAACACAGGGCCGAGGTCGCGCGATTGAAAGCGCAGCGGCAGTCCGAAGCCCGTACGGCGCGGCTGCTCGCGCAGGCGGAGGCGGAACTTGAGATCGACCCGGCCAAACTTG
>CAZWGW010000605.1:3805-4893 GCA_964633565.1 uncultured Planctomycetaceae bacterium | reverse complement strand
CGTCGTAGGTGAAGAACGTCGGCACCTCCCGATGCCAGTGCGACAGGTTCTCTCCCTGGTCGAGAAAGAACTTGTAGTTCTCCCACACACCGGCCAGTGTCGGCGCGATTTTCAGCACGTCGGGCGTTTCTCCCGCACCGATGTCCACTTGTGCGGCCCATTGTTGCGGCGTGTACTCCCGCCGCACCTCGTACAGCCAGTCGCCGTTCAGGATTGCGAAATGCACCTCGTCCTTGATCTCGCGGAGCATTGTGGCGAACGTCGGCAGTGCCGGTCCCAATCCGTGCCGCGGATTCTGATTATTGCCGCAGGCGAATTCGAAGCTGAAGTTGAACAACCCCCCGGGATTGATCTCCGGGTCGCGGAACTGGTCCGGCGACGGCAGCGTGCGGAACGACCCATGCCGCCCCGTGCGTCCCGTCGAATCAGGGATTTTCAATTCGTAGTAGTACTTCGTGTCCGGCTCGAGGTTCGTAATGTGCACCCAGCCGGTGTTATCGTGCACAAGTTGCGTCGCGACGGGACCGGCGACTTGATCGAGCCGATCTGGATCGATACCGTACAGCACCGAGAACTCGCCTGTCCGCAGCGTCCGGGCCCACACGCCGACACCATCGCTGGACAGACGGCCCAGGATCGGGCCGTGCGTGACCATGTTCTCGTCGACGAAGTCCGGAGGAGGAGTCTGAGCGTTCGCGGTATTGGCGCAGAGACACAGGGTCAGCCCGAGACAGAATGCAGCCGCGTGTCGCATTGATCGGCTCCCGGCAATGGATTGTGTGTGCGTTGCCACGCGTGGCCGCGAGCGTACCAGCCGGGTTTCGGCGTCACAAGTTGCCGGGCGAAATGCAACACTGCCGTGATTCGCTCCAACGCCTGTCGTGCGCGCACAACGCCAGACTGTTGTCTGTCAACCACATTTTTGTCTCTCCGCGGCAACATCATCGTGCGACGGCAACGATCGCGACGATGGCAACGACCTCCGAACGTGCGATGACACGGATCACACGCAATGCATCCATTTTCCGGCTGCAGGTCTGCGCGGCTCGCTCTAGAGTCCCGAATGACCGCAGCACGTCGGGCACTGC
>CAZWGW010000605.1:0-3795 GCA_964633565.1 uncultured Planctomycetaceae bacterium | reverse complement strand
CCCGACGACTTCCAGGGGAATCGTTCCGATTCGCTCTGCCGCGATCAGGGCGACAATCCGCCCATCCACGCGGGACCGTTTCGGTCCCGGATCGATACCGTTGAAACTTGTGCGAAACTGGCGGCGCCTGAAAGGGCTTCCTCGGCGAGCTGGCACGTCGTGGTGACGAGTCGGCCGATCGCCGCGGAGTACGTCATTGGACAGAATGAGGTGTTACATGTCTCGACAAAGTTGGACGAAGCTTTCCGCCGTATGCCTGTTGGCCGCGCTGCTCGGCGCGTTCCTGGCAGTCTCTGATGCGGCCGCCGGCAACAAGAAGAGCAACCCTTCGCCCCAGGGTCAGGCGAACGGTGTGGCCCATCGCGTGGCGGCCCTCGAAGCCACCGTGGCGGCGCAGGCCGAACAGATTGCAGAGCTTGAGGGCGCGGCGATGGAACTGGGAGATGCCGTGTTGGCACTTCAATCGCAGGTTGCAGCCCTCGAGGTACGCGTGCTCGCCCTTGAGACTGCGACGGCCACTCCTTGAGCGCTACAGCGCAACAAGTGAGTTACAGGCGGATGAGCGAGCGGGCGCCGTCACGGCGCCCGCTCTTCCTTTTGCGCCCCTTACGGCGTGTCCCCGGGTATCTCCGCCGGCGAGTTTGACGCCGTATACGGCGACCCCCAGGTGTAATCCGTCAGCGGCGGTTGCTCATACACCACCTCGTCATCCAGTTTCGCCACCAGCGTGCTCGGCAGCGACAAGCGTCCGATGCCCCAGGACCATTCGCGGCCGTCCGTCTCGATCAGCAGCACCAGACCCGGATTGCGCCCGTTCACCAGCAGGAACATGACCCCATCGGCTGCGGAATCGTTCCCCGGTGCATACCGGTCAATCGGCTTGGGCAGTAATCGCAGCGGGACCTTCTGCCCTTCGACTTCTTGTGTCGCCGCGAATCGTCCCGTGAGTTGTCTCATCTGGGCGAGCCGCAGCGCGCCGTTCCCTGCCGGCACAGGTCCATCCGGGAGCACGCGCATTTCGACGGCAGACTCCGAGGGAGACCAGCCCGGCACGTCGTTCGACCGGGCTGTGAAATGCACTTCGGTCAGCGACAGAAAGTCATACACAACCCGCGGTCCGCCCCCCAGGTAGTGCGGATGCAACTCGGACGTGATGATCGCCAGCGGACGTCCGGTCTCTCCCAGCCGCCAGACCGTGCCGTCGACGTAGCCCCGCGTCAGGTCGTCGTAACGAAACAGAGGCTCCGGCTGGAGCGCCGCGGGAAACGCTGGATCCTGCGATCGAAATTGAATGCTCGCCGCACGTGCGCGCATCAGTTCCATGCGCTGCGCCGCAATCGAGTCGGCTTCATCGTCTTCCGCCAACGCTGTGCCGTGGAAGAGCGTGATCGCCAGCAGGCACAGTCGATTCAACATGACGGCACTTTCCCTTGGTGTGTGGGCCCCGGGATTGCGTCTGCATCATAGTCATTCCCAGGGTGCTCCCAAACCAGAAATGCCCGCAGTTCCCTCGCCATCCAGCCGCTGAAGCCGGATGATTCGGGGCCTTGACGATGCCCGCGACGTCAACTTCCGGCGCACAGGTTTGACCTCCGCCGCCCGGCCGGTTAAATGTGGCCTTTCCGACAAAAAGCGAGCCGATTCCCGATCGAAGGACCTGTCGCCCTGGCAGTTGCATCGACCGAAGACCCGTTGCTGCAGCGTTCCCGGCGCGAAATGGCCGTCGCGGCGGTGGTCTGGTGCTGCGCGATGGTCTACAGCGTCACGTACTGCACGCTCTTCGGCTACGGTCGCACGGCGGAGAATCTCACGTTCGTGCTGGGCTTCCCCGACTGGATTTTCTGGGGCGTGATCCTGCCGTGGGGCCTGTGCACGATCTTCTCGGTATGGTTCGGGCTGTGGTACATGCAGGACCACGAACTGGAAGAGGGGCTGCACATCGACGAGCTGCGGGAGAGCGACGATGCCTGACGCCTCTGCCGCCCAGACCAGTTCCGTGCTGTGGGTGCTGCTGGTGTTCATCGCCGGGTCGGTGTGGCTGGGGACCCTCGCGCAGAAGACGATCGACAAGAAGCACTTTCTCGAAGGTTTCTTCCTCGGCAACCGCGGGCTCGGCGCATGGGCGCTGGCGCTCACGGCGACCGTGCAGAGCGGCGGGACGTTCATGGGATTCCCGTCGCTCGTCTACGAACACGGATGGATCGTCACCCTCTGGATCGGAAGCTACATGGTCGTCCCGCTCACCGGTTTCGCCATCGTCGGCAAACGACTCGCGCAACTCTCGCGACGGACCGGCGCGATTACGGTGCCGGACCTCCTGCGGGACCGGTTCAACAGCCCTGCCGTGGGACTGACGGCGTCACTGCTCATCATGCTGTTCATGACGTTCATGATGATGGCCCAGTTCAAGGCGGGTGCGATCATCATGAAGCTCGCCTGGCCCGGCAGCGGCATGCTTGCGTTCTCGGAAGACGCCGGCACGGCGATCGACACGAAGTACTACGTCGGCCTCGCGATTTTCTCGGCCACCGTCATCGGCTATACGCTGATCGGCGGGTTCCTCGCCGGCGTCTGGACCGACCTGTTCCAGAGCGTGCTGATGTTCCTCGGCGTTGTGCTACTGGTGTGCCTGGCCGTGCCGAAAGCGGGGGGGCTGGAGCACGCGACGCAAGTCGCGGTCGAACATACTTCGGCGGCGTTTGCCTCGGGACCGGGGTATTTCAAATCGACGCCGAGCGGCGTCGTCAGGCAGTTTCTCACGCCCGGGCTGGCTGTATCGTACTTCTTCATCTGGATCTGGGGGGGCTTCTCCACGCCGGCCAGCGTCGTCCGTGTGATGGCGGCCGAGCGGACGGAAGTGATCCGCAAATCGATCGTCCTGCTGAGCCTGTACAACTGCCTGATCTACATTCCGCTGATCATGATCTGCGTGTCGGCCCGGGCGATCCTCCCCGGCCTCGACCAGCCGGACGAAACGGTCCCGCGCATGGCCCTGCTGCTCACGAAGGACCTGCCCGGCGGCTCACTCCTCGCGGGCCTGATCCTGGCCGCGCCGTTCGGGGCGGTGATGGCGACCGTAAGCTGCTATCTGCTGGTGATCTCATCCGGCGTTGTGCAGGACATCTACCTGCGGTTCATTCGCCCACATGCCGGGCGGAAGGAAGTGCGCATCGTCACGTCGCTGGCGATGATCGGCGTCGGGGCCGTGGCGATCGTGCCGAACCTCGATCCGCCGCCATACCTGCAGGCGCTCGTGGTCCTCAGCACGACCTGCGGCGCCTCGACCCTGGCAGTACCGGTGCTGATGGCGTGCTACTGGCGACGCGCGACGGCGCGCGGTGTGATTGCGGCAATGGTCGCCGGCGCACTGACGGCGCTGGCATTGTATGGAATCGGGTGGTTGCATCTGTGGTCGCTGAAGCAGGTCGACGCGGGTGCGACGGCGGGCCTCGCCGGCTCCATCGTCGATTGGCTCGGCCCGGACCAGGGGATCGGCATCGAGAGCCCGTTCCGGCCGTACTTCCTGTTCGGCCTCGATCCGCTGATCTGGGGGCTGCTGGTATCCGCAATCTTCGGACTTGCTGTGACGCGGTTCACGTCGCCGCCATCGGAGGAGCACGTGGCGTGGTTGTTCGACGCAAGGAGGCCGCGGCCCACGGACGCCTTGACCTAGAGTGCGTCACCGAAACCACGCTGTGCCGCCGGACAGCCACAGGCGCAGAGACAAGCATGCGGGACTTTGATTACGCAGCGCCGGCGACACTTGCGGAAGCCGTGGCAATCCTCGCCGCACAC
>CAZWGW010000604.1:931-4895 GCA_964633565.1 uncultured Planctomycetaceae bacterium | reverse complement strand
GACGACCCGTTCGAGCAGCAGAACCCCTTCCCCAACCACGACCTGCTGTCGCGCGTAGCGTCGCTGTCGGGAGGGAAGGTGCTCAGCAGCCCGGCGCAGCTCGCGCAGATCGTGGACGAGCTGCCGATCTCGCGGGGGCCGCCGGTCGTCCGCAAGGCGCCGCTGTGGAGCAACTGGTGGCTGCTGGGGGCGCTGGTGTCGCTGTTGTCAGTGGAATGGTTCCGCCGGCGGGCGCTGGGGCTGGCCTGAGTCCCTGATCATGCAGGACCATACATGAACCACTGGATTCTCATACCGCTGATCATGGCCGTGGCACTCGCCGGCGCACACCGCGCTGACGCCGACGAGCCGCGTGCTGAACCTGATCCCATTGCCCGGGAATCGCTGGATCGGGTCTCGGCCATCGTGGTCAATCGGCTGGAGGGGGACCGCGTGCGGACGATCGAACGGATTCCCGAACCGGTCCTGCGGTTTGAGGAGCCAACCCGTGCGAATCAGGACGGCAGCATCTGGATCTGGGGCGCCGCGGGTCGGCCGGCAGCGACGCTGGAATTTTATCGGGGTGAGAGCGTCGGCTGGGTCTTTGTCATGAATTCGCTCAGCGAGTCGCCGCTGCGCACCGAGCGAAACGGCGTCGCCTGGTGGCGGCCGGAGAAGTCGGACGTCTCCTTTTCCGCGCTGCCGGATGCTCCGGCTCCCGCGACGACCGAGCGTGCCCGACTGCTGCAGATGCGTGCGATCGCACGCCGCTTCACGGCCCACCAGTTCTGGGACCCGAACAATTCGCGGTTCGACCTGCGCCTCTTGCCGCAACCGATCCACCGCTATCACGATGCGGAGGAGGGACTCGTCGACGGAGCGCTGTTCGCCTTCGCCAACGGGACGAACCCCGAAGTGTTCCTGCTGTTTGAAGCAGTCAGGCACAAGGACCAATCGTTCTGGCGATACGGCGCGGCGCGGATGGGGCACGCCGAAATGCACTTGCAGCTTGATGGCAATGAGGTCTGGACGGTCCCGCGGGTGGAGGGGCTGTCCCGCGATGCGGCGTACTGGCTGGACCTGGAGCGGGTGACGCCGTAGCCAGCACCGGGTCGTCGAGTGCTGGTCGTCGCCGGAGTGCGATTGACAATGCTTGGACCCATCGCTGCAGGCGAGAAACCGACAAACGAGGGCAACGGGCCGCCGCGCGTCAGAACTCGCCGACCACCTCGTCCGCCTGGATCGTGCCGAGCGCGCGATACGTCTCCCGGCCGATGTTCTCGGAGACGAACCGCACGCTCCCGTCGACCAGCGCAAAGTTCGCTCCGCCGGGGTGGCGGCTGAGGAACGAGTAATTGTGCCACCAGCCCCCTTCCATGAAGACCTGCAGGTCGGGTTGCTGCTGGTAATTGGTAATTGAGCGAGATGGCGCACGTGGCCGTGCTGGCGTTGAACCAGTACCACCACGTGTGCCGGCACCATTCCGGGACGCTCTCCCCCACGGCGAACGTGCTCGACGTGCCGTCGCGCACGTCGCGCAGGCGCGTTGTCACCAGCCGATTCGGGCCAGTGTCGAGCTGACCATTGCGGCACATCAGCCCGTTGCAATGGTCGAGGCCGTCGGGGTTGTTGGCATTCCTGCCCGCGGTCGAAACCACCGGGCTGAACGCCCCCCACTCCCAATTGCTGCCGGCGCAGGCCTTGTAGTTCTGCACGGCCCATAACCCCGGCACGTTGGCGCGAAACGTCATTGTTCCCGGATTGCTGTCCGAGGGGCAGATGAAGACCGAAACCACCGTGCGTGCGGCCTGCGTGTTGGCCGGGTCGCTCAACGGGGCGCCGAACTGAATGCCGGCGTACAGGTTCCCCTGTTCGACGTGCGGCAGGATGAACTGCAGCCAGCTCGCGCCCCGGTTGTCGGCGCTGTACGGCCCGTAGCCGTAGTTGATGGGGAACATGCGGTGCGCATCATGGTAGCCGTTCAGGGCGAGCGCGAGTTGCCGCAGGTGGCTGGCGCATTCGGTGCGGCGGGCGCTTTCCCGGGCCTGCTGCACGGCCGGCAGGATCAGCGCCACGAGCAGGGCCACGAGCGCAATGACGACGAGCAACTCGATCAGCGTGAAGGCCGGATTCGATCGGGTTCGAGAAGTCATCGTCGCGCCGCCGTGTCAGAGGGCTTTCGCGCCACGAGCAACAGCCCCTCCGCAAGCACAAACTGACGTGTCCGAAGCCACAAGGGAAACAGGCGCAGCGCCAGCCGAGCGCAGTGCTGTCCGGTCTGAAACATCTCGGCGTGACTCATGATGCGCAGCAGATAGTCCAATTGATACAGCTTTCTCGCTCGAGCACAGGATATCACGTGGAGCCCCGCTTGCTCGCCGAGCCGGACCAGCGACCGGCGGTCAAAGAACCAGAGGTGGGCGCGTACAAAATGAAACCAGCGCGGGCCGAGGACCCTGGCGGGCCAGCTCTGCACGTCGATCGTCGTGACCACGAGCACGCCGCCCGGCTGCAGCAGTTCAGCCATGCGGGCCAGCGCAGCGTCGGGTCGGCGCAGGTGCTCCAGTACGTCGGTGCATGTGACAAGATCAAACGGCTCGGCGGGTACAAATTCCTCAAACCCGCATCGGTGAATTGCAACACCCGGAATTGCGCGCGCCGATTGCAACCCTGCGAGGTGCGGCTCGACGCCGGTCGCCTCCCAGCCACGCTGCATTGCCGCGACCAGCATGTCTCCCAGCCCGCAACCGACGTCAAGGAGGCGGCCAGGAGGCACGAATCGCTCGGCATGCTGCAGTAGGCGGCTGAAACCGGCCTGCTTCATCGCGTGGCAGGCGTCCCGTGCGTCGGCGGCAAAACCGAAGCGATGATAATAAGCGGCGTCGTAGATTGCCGCGAGATCGTCATCGTCGGGCTGAGGATGCGCGCCGACGAGGCCACACTCCGCGCAGCGCGCCGTCCAGTGCGGTCCGCGCCCAGACGGCGCCAGACTGCGTGAATGGCACACGGGACAATCGTACTTTCGTTCGCAGCGATCGACTGACGCGCCCGTCTGCTCGATCATACTCAAGGCGTCCATCGCGCGCAGCTCCTCAGATCATACGATACCAGGCGGCGAAGAGGGCCGAGTACATGGCCAGCAGCGCCCCAGCGAGGCCCGCAAGGGCGGCCAAGAGCGGGGGCGGGCAGCGCGCGGCCAGCCGGCCGAGGACTAAATATGCGGGGAACATGACGGCTGCGTAGCGCGCGTGCCCCATCATGACGGCGCGGTAGCTGTGAGTCACGTAGGGGATCAGCAGCAGCATGGCCCCGAGAACGATTTCGTACTCGTTGAGCCAGCGTTTCCAGGCCCCGAACGCGACGAGCGCGGCCGCTACGGCGAAGTAGATCGGGTTCGCGAACTGCAGGCTGAACAGCGGGGGGACGCCAGGATCGAAGCGCGCCCAGTAGGCCGTCGACTCAGCGACGTAACATGACCAGAGGGGCTCCAGGGTCAGGAGGGCGCGCAATTCGGTCGTTACCGGCGCGGACGAGCGGACGGTCCAGTCGTTGTGTGCTTTGATGAAGAGCAGCGGGTCGCCGAACCTGAGTTGCAGGAACAGCATAAAGGCCAAACCACCCCAACAGGCCAAAGGAAGCGCCCACACCGCTTGAAGTGCAAACCGTCGTGTGACGTCAACGATGTCTCGGGTACCCATCCCGTGCGTGGCGGAGTCACGTTCCGCACGCCTCCAGATTGCGAGCGCCAGCATGGGGAGCAGAGCGAATGCAGTAGCCCGTGTGGCAGTCGCGATACCAATGACAATTGCGGTTACCGGAAGCGGCCAATCCCGCTGTAGCCCCCGGAGCGCCAGTACGATCAGGAACAGAAGCAAAGCGTCCGAGAAGCCCATGCGAAAATAGAACGTCGTAGGCCACATCCCGATGCAGAGGACTGCCAGTTCGGCCAATTCGCGGGCCACCTGGGTATCCCCCGTGATGTCGA
>CAZWGW010000604.1:0-921 GCA_964633565.1 uncultured Planctomycetaceae bacterium | reverse complement strand
TACGCACGTACTGCCCGGCTATGACCATTGCAGCGAGCAGACTCAAATGCGACGCAATCAGCAGCGCGACTTCCGCGCACACCAGTCAGAGTCATCACTCCGCGGGCGACGAGCGGATATGCGGGAAAGAACGCAGTGTCTGAGTGGCCGCCAACACGGTGTTGGTATCCCGTCTGTGCGATCCGCGCAAAGATCATTCCGTCCCACGCGCAGCAGCAGTTGACGAATCCGGGCGTGTACTGAATCGCGGGTCCTTTCCGCTCCAGAGACGCCATCCCAAACCATACTCCCGCCAGCACAGGGAGAGTCGTCAGGACATAAAGCGCAAATCCCCGCGGGCGATCGCCTGACCACGGGTCGCAGTGCCGCTGCGGCAGACATCCACTCGCGTCTTGGGGCGGGTTTTGCACACGGTTCCCATCATCAATGATGCATCCTGGCCATACTGCGCCGCCTCCAGATGGCGTACGTGATGAACACCGCACCCGCGAGCACAAGTACCCACCACCAGGACCAGCGCTTTGCCGGCGGAGTGCCCGCCCAGACGACGGTGTAATCCCTTCCCCTTGACGATTCCTTGATTTCGATCACCTGCATTCCGTCGGGGATCTTGATATCGCGGAACAGGCTGATGTCATATTTTGGGTCCAGCGCCGCTGATTTGACTGTGTGCATAGTACGTGTGTGCGGCACTGTCTCACCTCGGCTGGCCGCAAGCTCGCCATTCTTGACGCGTGCTTGAGCAAACGGGAACCATACTCCCGGCTTCAGTTCCCGAAGATTGCTCAAAGTACATACGTCCAAAGGTATGCTGCGGCTGTATGCAGGTGCAACAAACTCGAACCTGATCGGGAGGTAGTTTCGATCAACCGCCAACCACAGGACGGCAAAGTCCGGTTCCTCGTCTTCTTGATATGTCAG
>CAZWGW010000603.1:0-4923 GCA_964633565.1 uncultured Planctomycetaceae bacterium | reverse complement strand
CGGCAGTCCCTGACGTCCACAACACCGCGTGGTCCGACCAGGCAATCGACCGTTTCATCCTCGCAAAGCTGGAAGAACAGGACCTCGCATCGGCGCAGCGTGCCAGCCCGACGACACTCATCCGCCGGCTCACCTTCGCCCTCACCGGCCTGCCGCCGCGCCCGGCAGAGATCGACGCCTTCCTCGCCGACGACTCAGCCCAGGCGTGGCCGCGGCTCGTCGATCGACTGCTGGAGTCCCCGCACTTCGGCGAACACTGGGCGCGGCACTGGATGGACGTCATCCGTTACACCGACACCTACGGCTACGAATGGGACGTACCGGCCAAGGGGGCCTGGCGCTACCGCGATTACCTGACACGAGCGTTCAATGACGACGTGCCGTTCGACCAGCTCGTCCGCGAGCAGATCGCGGGCGATCTGTTGCCCGAGCCCCGGATCAACCGTGCCGAACAAATCAACGAGTCGCTGATCGGCGTCATGTTCTACATGCTGGGGGAGAAACGGCACGGCGACAGCGCCATGTTCAACGGCATCCACCAGGAGATGCTGGACAACAAGATCGACGCATTCTCGAAGGCCTTTCTGGCAACGACTGTCTCCTGCGCCCGCTGCCACGATCACAAACTCGACCCCGTCTCGCAGCGTGAGTATTACGCCCTCGCCGGGACGTTCATGAGTTCGCGGTGGGTGACGAATACCGTCGATCTGCCCGAGCGGAACGCCGCAACGATCACGGAACTCAAGGAACTCAAATCGCAGATCCGGCCGCTCATCGCAGCGCAATGGCAGCGGGACGTCGCGTCGCTGGCGGACGAACTCGTCGCGGCGGCGCGGAGTACCGATGCTCCGGAACAGCCGGCGACGAGCACTCGCGTGGAGACATGGCGCAAGCTGCTCAAGGCACGCACAGAAACCGCGCCTGCGATCGAGGACCCCCTGTACGCCTGGATGCGCATCATCAAGGCGATGCAGGAAGGAAAGGACGTCGCCGACGCTTGGTCCGAGGTGGCGCAGGAATATCAGACCGAGTCCCGGAAACGAAAAGCGGAAAACGCCGGACACTTCACGCAGGCGATCGACTTCCGTCAGGGTATTCCAGACGGCTGGTCGGTTGACGGCGTCGGCCTGCGCGAGATCACGACGTGTGGTGACTTCACCATTTCGCTCGACGGAGAAACGGCTATCGGCCGTGCGCTTCACGGCGGCCTGTGTACGCAAGCACTCTCACCGCAACTCAACGGAGCCGTCCGCACGCCGTACCTGAATCGGGAGCCGACCGGCCACATCAGCTTTGAAGTGGCCGGTGGCGATTTCTCCGCCTGCCGCACAATCATCGACAATGCCTTCATCGCCGAGCGGCAGGCGTACGTGGCCACAGCCGACCCGGCCTGGGCGCTCCAGTCGACGCTCTGCGACCAGCCGGAACAGCACACGTATATCGAGTTCGCCACCAAGAGCAGCAATCCCAACTTCCCACCGCGCGTCGGCCTTGGCGGCGCGTGCAGCGAAGAGCAGGCAGCCGACCCGCGGAGCTGGTTCTGCCTGTCGCGCGTCGTGTTTCACAACGCGCCGTTCACGCCGAAGGATGAGCTGACGCGGTTTGAGGGGTTGCACGGTGAGGCGATTACTTTGGACGAAGCCGCCGCTCGCTACGGGGGCTGGTTTTCGGCCGCCGTCAACGCCTTCGCCACGAACACCGCCACCGACGACGACGTCCGGCTCATCAACTGGCTCCTGGACAACGGCCTGCTCACCAACTGCCGCACCAGCGACGACGAACCGCAATTGTCGTCCCTCATCGAGCGCTATCGCCAGACGGAACAGCGCCTCCTCCTGCCGTGGACCGTCAACGGCCTGGCCGATCTCGACGCGGGCTTCGACTACCGCCTCAACATCCGCGGCGACTACGACCAGTTGGGGGACGCGATCCCGCGCGATTGCCTGCGGCTCGTGCAGGAGCGCTGTGGCGACGACGTGCCGACAATCGGCGACCCGTCCCGCAGCGGTCGCCTCCAACTCGCTCAGTTCATCGCCAGCCCGCACAATCCGCTGACTGCCCGAGTCTACGTGAACCGCATCTGGCACTGGCTGTTCAGTACCGGCATCGTCGCCACGCCGAGCGACTTCGGCCATCTCGGCGGCACTCCGTCGCATCCCGAACTGCTCGACTGGCTGACCGCGCAGTTCATTGCCGACGGCTGGTCGACGAAGAAACTCGTACGACAGATCATCCTCACCGAGACGTGGCGCCAGTCGGGGCAGGCCGGCGAACACGGCATGACCGTCGATCCCCGCAACCGTCTGTTGCACCACTATCCGCTCCGTCGCCTGGAGGCCGAAGCGATCCGCGATGCGCTGCTCGCTGTCTCCGGACGTCTTGACGGACAACTCGACGGCCCGCCGATCAATCCGTATCGCGTCCACGAAGACGCGCAGAAGCGGCTCTTCTCCGGTCCGCTGGACGGCGACGGCCGGCGGTCACTGTATCTCAAGGCGACGATCATGGAGCCGCCGAAGTTCCTGGCACTGTTCAACCAGCCGGACCCGAAGATCCCGACCGGACACCGCGATGTCACCAACACGCCGGCCCAGTCGCTGGCGCTGCTCAATGACCCGTTCGTACACGCCATGGCCGAACACTGGGCGACGCGGCTCGTCCAATCGACAGGCGATTCCGTCGAATCGCGTCTCACCATCATGTTCCGCGCCGCTCTGGGCCGGCCGGCGACCGAGGATGAACTGCAGCGCTGGTCAGCCTCCGTACGCGATCTCGCCGCGCTGCACCATGTTGACCCGGCGTCACAGTTGACCAGCATACCGCTGTGGAAAGACGTCGCCCATGCGCTGTTCAACGTCAAAGAGTTCATCTACGTGCAATAGAAGCAGACAGGAAAATCGAGGACAGGAAAATAGCCCCTTCCGAACCAACCTTCTTATTTTCCTGTCCTCGATTTTCCTGTCTGCCCCAGTCGACTCGCGAGTGTGATACAATCGTCCGTATGCCTGCCCTCCGATCCTCCGTCTGTCCCGGATCTCTCGCGACAGCCCGCACGCGGCGCGAGTTCCTGCGGACGGCCTCCAACGGCTTCGGCTTGCTGGCCCTCGCCGGCCTGCTCGCAGACGAATCGCGCGCCTCCGGGTCGGCCGACACGACTTTCACCGGCCATTTCGCACCGCGGGCGAAGCACGTCATCTTCTGCTTCATGGACGGCGGCCCGAGCCACGTCGACACGTTCGACTACAATCCGGCCCTCACTGAGCAGCAGGGGAAACCGATCGGCGACGCCGCCGTCTCCAAGCTCTCACAAAGCAGCGCCAGCCGCGTCTGGCTCGGCAGCCCCTGGACGTTCCGCCAGCGCGGCGAGAGCGGCCTGTGGGTCAGTGACCTGCTGCCGAACATCGCCCAACTGTCGGACGACCTGTGCGTCGTCCGCTCACTTGTCGGCCGTCAACCTCTCCATGGCCAGCAGGCACTGCTGCTGCACACCGGCCGCGTCACGGGGAGCGCGCCGAGCCTGGGATCCTGGGTCGTCTACGGTCTCGGCTCCGAGAACCGCGACCTCCCCGGCTACGTGCTGCTCAACAACGACTGGATCCCCAACGGCGGCATCGAGAATTTTTCCAGTTCGTTCCTGCCGGCCACCAGCGCCGCCACGTTGCTCCGGGCGAAGGGGACGCCCGTCGACAACATCGCGCCGGTCGACGGACTCGATGTGCAGCGCCAAAAGCTGGCCCTTCTCCGCGGCCAGGATGAGGAGTTCGCCGCCG
The DNA here is from genome assembly GCA_964633565.1 of uncultured Planctomycetaceae bacterium. Lineage (GTDB taxonomy): Bacteria > Planctomycetota > Planctomycetia > Planctomycetales > Planctomycetaceae > CAZWGW01. The sequence goes on along the minus strand of CAZWGW010000603.1, from coordinate 1,153 downwards.
GGCTGGCCGAGAGCGACGCCGTCGAATCGGCGATCCGCAACTACGAAACGGCCTTCCGCATGCAGTCGGCCCTCCCCGCGCTGGCCCGCATCGACGATGAGCCGGAGCACATCCAGCAATTGTACGGCGTGGGCGCGGCGAACGAGTACCAGCATTACTACGCCCTGCAGTGCCTCCGCGCCCGGCGGCTGGTCGAAGCGGGCGTGCGGTTCATCGAGATCACCTGCCCCCTCACGCACGCGAACAACTCTCCCTGGGACCAGCACGGCGAGTTGAAGAAGTACCACACCGAAAACGCCCTCATCACCGACCAGGCGGTCTCCGCATTGATCGTCGACCTCAAACAACGGGGCCTGCTGGACGAGACGATCGTGATCTGGGCCGGCGAAATGGGCCGCACCCCCCACACACCGGCGATCAGCGACACCTGTGGCCGCGACCACCACGTCAACGGCTACAGCATTTTCCTCGCCGGCGGCGGCTTCCGCGGCGGGATGGCGTATGGCGCGACGGACGAGTTCGGCAACTCAGTCGTCGAAAACCCGCTGGAGATCCACGACATCCACGCCACGGTGCTGCACCAGCTCGGCCTCGACCACGAGCGGCAGACGTTCCGGTTCGGCGGGCGGGACGTGAGCCTGACGGACGTGCACGGGAGGGTCGTGGGGGAGCTGGTGGGATAGCGCGGCGGAATCTCGCGCCAGACGGCTCGCCGCACCCGCACGCGAATAGTACGCAAATTACGGTGGTGGTATTCCCAGATCCCGACAAATCTTCCGGCAGAGCGGGTCGGCGATTTCCGTGTGCCGTGGCACGGCGGACCGTTGCGCGTTCGCGGGATTGCCCCACCATGAATGCCTGCGCCCCTCGCGGATCAAGACACACCCATGCCGGCGAAGGTGTTGGAGGAATTCCTGACGCTTCTCGCCGGGATGCTCACTTCCTCGAATGCGCCACTCGCGGCAGCACGGGCCTCGGCGCGGTTCATGTCCAGTGCTTCTTCCAGTGCATCGCGCAGGTTGTCGAGCAGTTCCTGGCGGGTCTTGCCCTGGGAGTTGACGCCAGGGACTTCTTCAACCCAGCCAATCCACCACTCGCCCGACTGCTGGATCACAGCGGTATAGTTGGCGGCCATAAGAGATCCCAAAACAGA
>CAZWGW010000602.1:3133-4932 GCA_964633565.1 uncultured Planctomycetaceae bacterium | reverse complement strand
AGGGCCGCCAGACATACGCCGCCTGCCGTGAGCCGGTTCCAGCGTCCCAGCACGGTTTTCCGACGGATTGTGTTCATTTTCGTCCCTCCTGCAGGCGGACCGCGCGGCCTGAGCGCCGAGCGGCCTGCCGTCGCAGTGTAAAACGGATGGAGTCAAGAAGCGGATCATGGAAACCGCCCGGCGTACCGATCATCTGGCCGCGCAATGGATTGCGGAGTATGCTTTAGTCATCTCCCGGGGTTTCCGTGCGGGTTCACGTGATGAGGCGCCGCCATGGTCGGTTCTTACCGTCTGCGTGAAGATCAGGTGAAGAAGGAAGGGCTCGCGACTCCTGCCGCAAAACCCGGCGCGGCCGCTGCAACCGCGCCGGCGGCCAGCGCGACGTCAGGCGAACGCCAGCTCATGGCCGACCGCGCGAAACCCAAGGCCGCCCCGCCGCAGCGGCTGGTCTCGCTCGACGCCTATCGCGGCTTCATCATGTTCGTTTTGGCGGCGAGCGGCTTCGGCATCGCGCAGTTCGCCCGGATCGATCCCGAAAGCCCGATCTGGGACAAGAACAATCGGGAGAACTGGCAGCGGATCGGGTTCCATTTCGACCACCCCGACTGGCAAAGCAATTTCCTGCCGTCGTTCCTGGAGAAAACTGACGACCCGAGTGACGAGCCGAGCGGGTTCCTCAAGTTCGGCGTGTCGTTCTGGGACCTGATTCAGCCGGCGTTCATGTTTATGGTCGGCGTCGCGATGCCGTTCTCCTATGCGCGGCGTGAAGCGACCGGTCATTCGGCTGCACGCCGCTTCTGCCACGCCGTCTGGCGGGCCAAGGTCCTCGTGCTGATGGGGGTTTTTCTGTACTCGCTCGATTCGGACAGGACGAACTGGATCTTCCCCAATGTGCTCGCGCAGATTGGACTCGGCTACCTTTTCGCTTATCTGCTCCTGGGGCGCAAGCAGTGGCTGCAGTTGACGGCGCTCGGTGTGATCCTCGTCGGCTACTGGCTGGCGTTCTACCTGCATGCGCCGCCAGAGGGGTACGACTATGCTGCGGTAAACGCCGACGCCGACAAGGGAGAGGTCTACTCGGAGAAGTTCGCGGCGTGGTCAAAGAACGCGAACGCGGCCCACTGGTTCGACAAGCGGTTCCTCAACCTGCTGCGGACGGTCTCCGATGACGACAAGGCGAAGTACAACATCAAGGCCGATGCCACGAGCTGGTCTCCGGAGTTCCTGCGGCGCTGGCTGTTCGCCAACACCGAGCCGTTTGTCAAGAACGACGGCGGCTATCAGACGCTGAACTTTGTGCCGTCGATCGGCACGACGATCCTGGGGATCCTGTGCGGGCAACTGTTGCTGTCGTCGCTGGGGAAGTGGAAGAAGCTCGGCATCTTCCTGGTCGGGGGCCTGCTCTGCATGGGGCTGGGGCTTGTGGCCGGAGAGTACGCGTGCCCGATCGTCAAGCGGATCTGGACGCCGTCGTGGGTGCTGTTCAGCGGGGCGTACGTGATCTGGATGCTGGCGCTGTTCTACTTCCTGTTCGACGTGCTGCCGTTCAAGGCCCTGGCATGCCCGCTGGTGGTCGTGGGGATGAACTCGATCGCCATCTACATTATGGGACAGCTCATCCGCGGCTGGACGATCCGCGAAGTCGTGCGGACGCACCTGGGGGGCCTGCTGGAATGGATCATGGACTCGAAGTCCGGCGTCGTGCCGGACGAACTCAAGAGCCAATTCCCGAACTATGGTGCGTTTGCACTGTCCGACCAGATGTACGGCCCCCTGGTCTTCTCGACTGCGGCGGCCGT
>CAZWGW010000602.1:0-3033 GCA_964633565.1 uncultured Planctomycetaceae bacterium | reverse complement strand
TTGCACTGTCCGACCAGATGTACGGCCCCCTGGTCTTCTCGACTGCGGCGGCCGTTGTGTTCTGGCTGATTGCGTACTGGATGTACCGGCAGAAGTTCTTCATCCGGGTGTGACGATGCGACTCGAGAAGGCGGTTATCGCTGCAATGTGGCTGTTCGGCAGCTTCGTGTTGTGGTCGCCGTGGACGGGAGGGACGTGGGGACAACCGTATCGCGGTCCGGACATTCGGTACGTCGACTACGGCTTCCTTGGATACTACATGGTCACGATTGAGGACGGACGGCGTACAGGGCGGATTCAGCGGGGCGGCCTGTCAGCCACAGTCGTTGCGACGGCATTGTGGTCACTTCTGTTGTTGCACGGCTACCGGCGGTGTCTTCAACGGGAACAACACGCAAGGCGCGCATCCCCAGCGGTTGATGTGATCGGTCACGGCGACAGTTATCAGCCCCGCCCGCCTTCGCAGCAGGTCTCCACAATGGAGTGACAGCGGCTGCACTGGAGCTTCTGGCGGATCTCGACGAGCGGGCCGCCGCAGACGGGGCAGGCGCGGCGGCAAGACTGCTCTGGCGTCTCCTGCCTTGTGCCTTGTTCGGCGGCTTGCGTCCGTGCTGTCATTCCGTGGTCTTTAACGGTGCGAGTGCAGGAGTGCCGCTGATCATAGAGCGCCGCTGACGTTTTTCAAACTGCAAGCCCTGCAGCGTTTCATGTCTCGTCGGTACTGGCGAGCTGTACGACGATCTGTTTTCCCAGCGCGGCAGCATACCGCTGCAGGGTGTGAACGGTCGGGTTGGGATCGGGGTCGTTCTCCAGACGGGAGAGTGCGCCTCGACCGATTCCGGTGCGCCCCTCCAGCTCCCGAAGGGTGATGCCCTGCGCCTGCCGTTCGGATTTCAGCAGGCGAAACGTTTCGCGCAGCGCGGCGCGGGCGGCATCCCGCTGGCGCATGATGTTCCGACCGCGGGCGATGATGGCGTCTTTCTCGGCCTCCGCGCTGCGAAAGGTTTCTTCAACGCGGCGCCGTTCGTCGGCGGTCAACGGACGGCGAATGCGGACGAGGGTCTTTTTCGGCATAACTCGATACTCAGTGTCAATCGTCCAACTCGTACGCCGTCGCGGGATAGATCGTGGCGTCGTCGAGCATTTCATACACGCAGGCCAGGCGCTTCCCGGTGGAAGTCTGTCCAAAGGCGATCGTGCGGCCCGAGCTGCGGCTCTCTTCCACGGAGTCCGGGTCCGTCACGACTTCTTCGAACTCTTCAGGAGTCACTCCATGCTCGGCCACGTGCCGTTCGTTGACGTCGTCCCAGATGATGAAATAGAACGGCATCGCCCACTCCACATGCAACACTCGATTTTAGGCGAGTTGCAATTTTTTGCAACACGTGCCTGCAGCGTAACGATCGCAGTGCGACTCGTCCACTTGCACCGATGGATGACGACACGACAAGAGAAAACGCGGTATTGGAGCAGATCCGCCGCCTGCTGCGCGACGCGCAAGTCCCCTTTCGCGAAGTCCACCACCCCCCGACTTACACCTCGGAGGAATCCGCCCGCGCGCGGGGCGAGGAACTCCGCAATGGCGGCAAGGCGCTGCTCATCAAGACCGACGACGTCTTCCGCCTGTTCGTGCTGCCGGCCGATTGCCGTGCCGATTCGGGCGTCATCCGTCGGGAACTGCGTGCCCGCCGTACTCGCTTCGCCTCACGTGAGGAACTGCGGGAACTGACGGGCCTTGTGCCGGGGAGCGTTCCGCCGTTCGGCTCGCCCGTGCTGCCGTTCGAACTGAACGTGGATGAAGGGATCCGGGAGAACGAGCGAATTGCGTTCAACGCCGGTTCGCTGACCGATTCGATCGTGATGAGCGTGGCCGATTATTTCCGCGTGGCACGGCCGGCACGCGTGTTTCGCTTCGGGCAGCGCGAGGCGTGAACCGGGAGGAAGAATCTGGGAGTTGTAGCGAAACTGTGCCGCCTGCACCGCCAGTCTTGCGGGATCCGGGCCGGCGGCGCAAAATCCCCGGCGGGTGCTGGCCGACGGTCCCGCGGCTTGGTAAGTTGTGGGTGTTTACGGAACGCTCGGGAGTTCAGTTCTGGACAATCGCAGCCGGTTCCGCGTCTCACTTCCTGCGGATAATTGTCAACAACGCCGGCCCTGGCCTGATCTGCGGTTGCGCAATGCTCGGACATCTGGTTCCCGTAGCGGGCGGCACGTCAATCCTGCTGACGCGCGAGCGCGTCTACCTCGGACGCCGCACGGACTCCGACTCCTCTGCGCCCCTGAGCAGCGAGACCGCGCTCTGCCGGCTGCGGCTGCTGTCCGGCTGGTGGCATGTCGACGATCTGGCGTGTCCCACCGGCGTCCGCGTGAACGGCAAGCTCTGCAAGTCGCAGCGGCTGAAGCCGAACGACGAAGTGTCGATCGCCGGCCGGCGGATGCGGATCCTGTATGAGTCGCCGGACGATTCACTGGAGGCGGTGGCCGAGTCGGTCCTGGGCGACAAGCCGGTCAGCCGGCAGATCGAAGCGCCCCTTAAGCCGGCGGCCCCGGTCGTGCCGCGGCCGCACGTCCCGCTCGCGCGGCGCCCCGATCCGGACCTGCTCGGCCGGCTCGTCCCGCTCGGCGGCGGCGAGGACTTTCCGCTGACGCGGCCGCGATTGACGGTCGGGCGCAGTTCGGAATGCGACATTCCCCTCCGGTACAGCACGGTGTCGTCGCAGCATTGCGAGCTGGAGTTGATCGACGGCTACTGGCAGGTGCGGGACCTGGGGAGCCGCAACGGAATTCGGGTCGACGGCGTGCCGTGCGAGCAGGCGTGGCTGCTCCCGCGGAGCCGGCTGTCGATCGCCGAACACCGCTATCAGGTCGACTACACGCCGCAGGGTCCGCCGCCCGAGCCGAGCGTATGCGATCCGGCGTTCAAAAAACCGCTTATGGAGAAAGTGGGAGTGGCAGGCAAGGCCTGGGACGACCTGCTCACGCGGCACGCCGCGCAGGAGCAGCACGAGCCGCAGAAGGAGCGATACGACCTGT
>CAZWGW010000601.1:0-4950 GCA_964633565.1 uncultured Planctomycetaceae bacterium | reverse complement strand
ATCGTCAGCGAGCCCCCTTCCTCCACGCAGCGGGCCGCGCCGAAGAACCGCTTGGGGTGCTGCAGCGCGTTGGCGTCGACGCCGCCGGTGAGGATCTTGCCGGAGTGCGGGCATTCCGTGTTCCAGGCGCGGGCCAGACGCGTGATCGAGTCGAGAAAGATAATTACGTCGTGGCCGTACTCCACCATCCGCTTGGCCTTGTTGTGCACCATCTCGGCCACCTGGATGTGCCGGCTGGGAGGTTCGTCGAACGTGCTGGAGATCACTTCGCAGTTCGGCCCCTTGACCTGCCGTTCCATGTCGGTCACTTCTTCGGGCCGCTCGTCGATGAGCAGTACGATCACGTAACAGTCGGGGTAGTTGGTCAACACGCCTTTGGCCATCTTCTGCAGCAGCACCGTTTTGCCGGCGCGCGGCGGCGAGACGATCAGCCCGCGCTGGCCGAAGCCGATCGGCGCGATCAGGTCGACGACGCGCGTCGCGGATTCTTCGGCGGTCGTGCCGAGCTTGATCCGTTCTTTCGGGTGCAGCGGCGTGAGGTCGTCGAAGGGGACCTTCTCGCTGAGCATGTTCGGGTCCTGCCCCGTGATCGCCTCGACTCGGAGCAGTGCGAAGTAGCGTTCGTTCTCCTTCGGCGGGCGGATCTGGCCGGCGACGGTCGCGCCGTTCCGCAGGCCGAAGCGGCGGATCTGGCTCGGCGAGACGTAGATGTCGTCCGGGCAGGGGAGGTAGTGGTAATCGGGGCTGCGCAGGAAGCCGAATCCGTCCGGCAGGATCTCCAGCGTCCCCTCGCCGAACATCAGGCCGTTCATCTTGGTCCGCTCTTTCAGGATGCGGAAGATGAGGTCCTGCTTCTTGAGGCCGGTGTACTCGCTGACTTTCTCCTTGCGGGCCAGGTCGAGCAGCTCCTTCATCGTCATCCGCTGGAGCTGCGCGATGTGGATGTCCCCCCGCTTCACCTCTTCGTAACGGGCGTCGGCCGGGTTGACGATGTCGTCGAACTCGTCGGCCTCTCCGCCCTCGGGGAGCGCATCGTCCGCCTCCGGCGCGGCAACCGGCGCGGTCTCCATTTCGAGTTCATCACTGACGGTGCGCGGCATGCGCGAGGCGGCAGACTTGACGGTCTTGGCCATGGCTGGAAAGGTCCTGAAGTGGTTCCTGAGGAAGGAAGGCAGGAAGTGAACCGCTCGCACATAGCGCCCGGATCCGATCGCGGGCAGCCCCCTGACAGGCGAGCAGGGTGCAGGTTGGTTTCGAAGTCTGAAGGTTTTTAGCCCGGACCGCGCGAGTCCGGGAACGCGACGTGGGTGTCGGGCAAGGTGGGTATTTTTGCAATTTTAGCGCTCAGGGCGCTCCAATCAATCGCTCTCGCAGGAATCTCAGTAGTTGTTCGCCGGCCTCGTCCAGAGTACTGGAGTTGTCGACCACAAAGTCTGCCGCCGACCGCTTTTCGGACAGCGGCAATTGACTCTTTTCGCGACGCGCCAGCTCGTCCGCCGACCACCCACGACTGGCCTGCACACGGGCACGGCGCTGCTCAATCGGGGTGTCGAGAAACACGATCGCGCCACACAACGGATTCCATTCAGCCTCCAGCAGGACCGCCGCGTCCAGCAGCACGACGTCAACCACTGAGTGTCGGGCTGCGTCGATCTGTTGCCGCAGGTCCTCCCGGATGACCGGATGGACGATGTTCTCCAGGTCGCGTTTTGCCTCCCGGTGCGTTTCGTCCGCCCCGAACACTTCCCGCGCCAGGCGCTCCCGCCGGACGTTGTCGTCGCCATCAAACACATCGTCGCCAAACCGGCGGCGAATCTGTTCCTTGACTTCAATTCGCGACAAGGCACGATGCCCGGCGGCGTCGGCGTCAATCAACGCGACACGTAGCCGGTGGGTTAACCATTCGGCCAGGGCACTCTTCCCCGACCCCACTCCTCCGATCAATGCCACAACCGGTACGTCGCGCGGGCGCATGAATTCGGCTCAGCGCCGATCAAAGCGCCACAGCAGGCCGGGATTGGCCGCCAGACAGCACGTGCCGTGGAAATTGATCAGCAGCGGAGGTCACGGGGAGGAACTCTGGCGAAAGGCCATCCATGTTTCAGGGCCGGTTTCGATCCATCACCGGATTGAGGGCGAGAGAGGACTCGCAGGGTATGCAACTCTATGCTGGCTGATGAATGACCGTTTGTCAATCATCAACCCGCCCGTCGGGCAGCATTTTCAGCGTCTCCCCTGGCTCGGAGGGGCCCGCTACCACGCGGTCCAGCCGCCGTCCACGAGCAGGTTCTGACCGGTGATGTAGCTTCCCGCCTCGCTCGCCAGCAGCAGCAGTGCCCCCTTGAGTTCGTGCGGACGGCCCATCCGTCCCAACGGGCTTTTCCGGCACAGGCGGCTGACCATTTCGGCCGGCGCTCCCGAGTGCGGAAAGGGGCCGGGGCTGAGGCAGTTGACGCGGATGTTGTCCCGCGCCCAGTAGACGGCCAGATGCCGTGTGAGGTGCACGATTCCACCTTTCAGGGCGTGGTAATGGACGGGACTGGCGGCGCAGACCCCTTCGTAGGCATCCGGGTACGAGCCGACGACGCCATACATCGAGCCGATCATCACAATGCTTCCACCGGTGCCGCGCTCTACCAGGTGGTCGCGCAGCCGTCGTGCCAGCAGGAAGTAGCCCGTGGCGTTCGCCAATTGCTGCTGGAATTCCGCCGCGGTGACATTCGTCCAGTCGGACCGGCCGGCGGCGTGGCCGTTGTTGATGAGGATGTCGACTCGCCCGGCCGCGCTGACCGCCGACCCGAAGCCGCTCTCAATCGACTGTTCGTCGAGGTGATCGATCACCACGCCGCAGTGCCTTGCACCGCCGGGGGACGGCAGCGCCGCGGCGGCCTGCTCCGCGCGAGTCTGGTCGCGGCTGGACGCAATCACCGATGCCCCCGCCTCCGCCAGCGCTTGCGCAAACGCAGTGCCGAGATATCCCGATGCTCCGGTGACCAGTGCCGTTTTGCCGGTGAGATCGAACAGTTTCTGGATCATCGGTTCCGGCATGGGAGGGCATCGGGATTTGCGGTAGCGGAGTGAGACTACCAGTACCGGCGTTGCTGGAGTTCCTGGTAGTTGCCAACGGCCATGAGCAGGAACATCACGCCACCGTAGATGGACCTGAGGGCCAGCAGACCCGCGCCGACCAGGGCGGCCACGACGATGCTGACCCACAGCGCCCAGATCATACCGCGCTGGGGATTGAGTGACTGGCACACCTCGCGGCACACCTGTCCGCCATCGAGCGGCAGCACCGGAGCCAGATTGAGCACGGTCCAGACGAGATTGATGAACAGCAGCATGCCGAGCGCTTCATCGACGGGGCGGGAGACCTCCACATCGGCCATGGTCAGCACGAACGAGGCGGCGAACGACGCGACAAACAACAGGAACCCCGCCGCCGGTCCCGCGAGCGTGATCAGGATGGCTTTTCCGGTGGTGTAGTCGCGGTAGGGTTCGTACATCGCCACTCCGCCGAAGTGGTAGAGCATGATCCGCGGGGGATATCCGAACAGGTGCGCGGTGAGGGCGTGGCCCAGTTCGTGGACGAGGATCGATACGAACACGATGGCGATCCAGATCAACAGCAGCGCAAAGCCGATCCCCGGCACGCGCGTGTAGTGGAAGCCGAGTAGCGCGGAAAAGAGCCAAAACGTCGGCACGACGCGCACGGGGATTCCGAACACGGAGAACGCGAGATCATACTGCGTGGGCTGGACCGGGCCGAGCATCGACGACTCCAGGAAAATTGAATTCGGCAGCAGCGCCGACTGTATCGTGTCAGAAGTGCCCGCAAAAGCCACGTCGCGCCGCTGGATTCCTTGCGCCCCTGTTGACGCATTCGCGGCCACTCTCGCATAATCCGCGGCATGATCCGCCGGTCGCACAAGCTATTATGTCCGCGGGGCTACCCCGTGGTAGACGCGTTGCCGGTCATTCGAGCTTGAGTTGCCCGGCGGCGGAGTCTCACCGCCGACGGGCAACTCTCCACAGGATGCGTTGTGCGGCCCGCGGGTCAAATTTTGAGCTGTTCGTGGCAAGCGAGAGCCTGCCCTCTCTCTTTCCTGCTGTTTGACGCAGCGTATGTCGACACGGCATAATCGCCGCACATGGCCCGTCGGTCGCACAAGCTATTACGTCCGCGGGGTTACCCCGCGGTAGAAGCGTTGCACGTCATTCGCGCCTGAGAATTTGCGAAGTTGAGACCCTTCAACTTCACAAATTCTCTCCACAGGATGCGTTGTGCGGCCCGCGGGCCAAGCTGTTTCCGCCCGGCGAGCGGCGGGCGTCAGCCCGCTGAATGGGAGTGGTCTCCAGCCGCCGCGCCGAATTGACGGAACGTCAACCAGAAGCGGATGCTCGGCACGCGGGAGCCTGCCCTGCGAGATCCAATGGGACTGTTCGATCTACTGCGACGTCTTCTGTTCGGCGCCGAGCCGGAGCGATCGCCGCCCCTCGAGCCTGAGCCCCAGTGCAGCAGCGATTCAAAGCGGACAGTCACCAACCCGTTCACGGGCCAGCAGCAGGTCGTCGGGGCGCGACCGGCGGGTCGACTCACTCGCCTTCGTTACCGCTCCAGCCTCGTGCGCACGCCGTCCGACCGTGAGTCGGCCGGTCGGCAGCAGCCGTACAAGTTCGCGCATCGCAACCCGCGCACGGGGAGCTGGCTCGACCTCAGCACCGACGCCGATCCGCGCTGGCTCGACTACTACGGTCTGCCGCACCTCAAGACACCGCAGGAACTGGCGGGCTGGCTCACCGTCCCCCCCGGCAAGCTCGCCTGGCTTGTGCACCGCTTCCAGGCAGGCCAGCGGCCGGAGTCCGTCCAGAAGGCCCATTACCACTATCATTGGACGCCGACACGATCGGGCGGCCACCGCCTGATTGAAGCGCCCAAGGCGCTGCTCA
>CAZWGW010000600.1:0-4952 GCA_964633565.1 uncultured Planctomycetaceae bacterium | reverse complement strand
CGGCGGTCCAGGCGCGCTCGTCGTCAGTTTCGACAAGCGCACCGGCGCAGAGAAATGGCGGGCATTGAACGACCGCGAAGTGGGGTATTGCCCGCCGGTGATCTTCGAGTTCGGCACGTCGCGGCAGCTCATCATCTACCACCCGCGCGCCGTGTCGGCACTCGACCCGTCGACGGGCGACGTGCTGTGGGAGCAGCCGTTCCACGCGGCGTCCGGGCTGTCGATCCCCACGCCTCGCCAGGACGGGAACCGGCTGCTGGTCACGGCGTTCTACAACGGGTCGCTGCTGCTCGACGTCGATCCGGACGGGACCGGCGCACAAGTGCTGTGGCAGGGGACGAGCGACAGCGAAATCCAGACGGACGGTCTGCACGGACTGATGTGTACGCCCCTCTTCGACGGCACACACATCTACGGCGTCTGCAGTCACGGTCAGCTCCGCTGCCTCGACGCTGCCACGGGTGAACGGGTGTGGGAGACGATTAAGCCGACCGGCTCGGGGCGGTGGTGGAACGCGTTCCTCATTCCGCACGAGGACCGGGTGTTCATTCACAACGAGCAGGGGGAACTGATCATCGCGCGCCTGTCGCCACAGGGCTACGAGGAGACCAGCCGGGCGCTGCTGGTCGAGCCGACGCGCGAAGTGCGGCGGCGGATGACGATCTGGTCGCACCCGGCGTTTGCGATGAAGAGCGTATTCGCGCGCAATGACAGGGAAATCGTGCGGGTCAACCTCGCCGCCGAATGAGCCGGATCCCGTCATGCCCGCCAGCTACGACTGCATCGTCCTCGGCGTCGGCGGCTTCGGCAGCGCCGCGGTGTATCACCTCGCGCGGCGCGGCGTCCGCGTGCTCGGGATCGAGCAGTTCACGGCGGCCCATGATCGCGGGAGTTCGCACGGCGGCACGCGGATCATCCGCCGGGCGTACTTCGAGCATCCCGACTATGTGCCGCTGGTGGACCGTGCGTACGGGCTGTGGCACGAACTGGCCGAGGCGACCGGCCGTCATCTGTACACACCGACGGGTCTGGTTCTGGCCGGACCACCGCTCTGTGAAGCCGTGACAGGCACTCGCGGCGCAACGCGTGAGCACGGATTGAACATTGTCGAGTTGCCGCTGCAGGATGCCCGGGCCCGGTTCCCGGTGTTTCAGTTTCTCGACAACCAGGTCGTCTTTCACGAAAACGATGCGGGCTATCTTGATGTCGAGAGTTGTGTGCAGGCGCACATCGATGCGGCGCGCGCTGCGGGGGCCGACGTGCAATTTCAGGAAACGGTACGTGAGTGGACGGCAAGCCCGGTGTCCGTGACTGTGACCACGGACCGCGCAACGTACTCGGCCAACAGCCTGATCGTCGCGGCAGGCGCCTGGACTGCACGTGTCCTCGCGGACCTGGGACTGCCGCTCGTGGTCCGCCGGAAGGTGCAGTTCTGGCATCCCGTGCTGCCGGGTCACATCGCCGCTCACAGGGAATCGCCCGTGTTCTACTTTGAGCTGCCACACGGTTCATTCTACGGGTTTCCCTGCGTCGATGGAGCGACGGTCAAGGTGGCTGAGCACTCCCGGGGACTGGAGGTCAGCGATGCGTCACAACTCGATCGGGACTACCACCCGGAAGACGTTGCGCCGCTTGAGGAATTCACACGCTGCTCACTGCCGTACGTGGCCCGCAAACCGCAACGGCATTCCGTCTGCATGTACACCATGTCACCCGACGGGCACTTCATTGTCGGCCGGCATCCGCGGCATCAGAATGTGGTCATCGCCGCCGGCTTTTCCGGTCACGGGTTCAAATTCACCCCGGTAATCGGCCAGGCGCTGGCGGACCTTGCGCTCGATGGACGGACCGACCTGCCGATCGATTTCCTCAGCCTGCGCCGTCTTTCTCACCCCTGACCCTCCAACCTTCCCTCCATGCCCACCACACTCGACTTCCCCCACGACGCCTCACAGGAGGTGCGCGTCTCCGCCGACGTCCTGCGCGCGTTTGTGATCGAACTGCTGGTCCAGAAGAAGATGTTCGCCTTCGACGCCGAGACGGCTGCCGACCGGCTGATCGAAGCCGACCTGCGCGGCATCCAGTCGCACGGCACGCGCGCCCTGCCACGGTACCTCGACGGAATGGACACCGGCGATATCGATCCCCGCGCGCAGGTCCTCACGGTCAACGAGACGCCGGCGATGGCCGTGCTTGACGGCGGCCGCGCCATCGGGCACGTGGCCGCAACGAAAGGGATGCAACTGGCGATCGCCAAGGCCCGCGAGGTTGGAACGGGGACGGTCGCCGTCAAAAACGGCCAGCACTTCGGCGCGGCATCCGTGTACGCACTGATGGCAATCGAAGCCGGGATGATCGGGTACTGCACGACGAGCACGGCGGGGGCGACGGTCGCCGCCTACGGCAGCAGGGGGCCGGCGGTCGCCAACAATGCGTTCGCCTGGGGCGTCCCGTCGCGGGCAGGAGCGCCGTTCGTGCTCGACATGGCGTGCGCGGCGACGTCGTGGGGGAAGGTGGAGAGCTTCAAGCTGTACGGCATTCCGCTGCCCGAGGGGATGGCGCTCGACAAGGACGGCAATCCCACCATCGATGCCGCGGCGGCCAAGGTGCTGATGCCTTCGGCCGGGGCGCGGGGCTTTGGCCTGGCGTTCCTCTCGTCGGTGCTGTGCGGCCCGCTCGTGGGTGGCAAGATGCCGTTGCACAAGACCGGCAAGCCGTACGTGGAGCGGTCGGAGCACTTCTTCTACGCGATCGACGTCAAGCAGTTCGTGGACGAGGACCGGTTCTACAGGGAATTGACGGCGACGATGGACGAGATCCGCGCCCTGCCGCCGGCCGAGGGGTTCGACAAGGTCCGCTTCCCCGGGGAACTGGAGTGGGAGCGCGCGGCAGAGTATCGCCGCGACGGGATCCCTCTGCACCACGATCATGCCGAAGCGCTGCAGAAGTGCGCGCTCGCGGCGAAGATCAACGTGCCATGGTGATGCGAGAGCAGTGGGGAGAGTGGAGAGTCTGAGCGTTGAACAGTTGCACTCCCGCCCCACGGACAAATGACAACGGACAATTGACAACTGACCAAAAGGAACGGGCCGCCCGGACACAATCCAGGCGGCCCTGCGTTATCCTTCACGCACCTGAGACTACGCTCACTGTCTTCTCCCTCCGGGCGGCGCTCTTCGTGAACGCGAGGTGCCCGGCGGGGTATTGTGTCAGGCGTGACAGCGCATCATGCGCAGTTCAGCGCGAGGTGCATCTACATCTGTCATCGGCTGAATTTCCGGCAGACTTGAATCATTCGTTCGGCCTGACACCGGCCACTCCACTGCGTGGCGTCCGGTCATCCCCCGGTTTTCTGCCCGCGTGACCTGTCGGTGCTGCCGACACCCGCCGACACCCTCCACTCATTTGTCCCCTCACCCCCGCGCGCGTTACCATCCCGGCGTGTAGGTCAGGCTCCCGCCTGACGGACCTCTCCGTGGCCATCCCGTCCCCACCCCCTGCACGAAAGGCGGGCCTCGTGGCAAAGCGGCGCGCAGCGAAAAAAGCCAAACCGCAGGTGGACGACTTCCGCCACCCCACCGAAACGCGCAAGAACAATCCCCCCGCCAAGATCGCCGCCGAAGGGACCGTCCCCGCCGTCCCCAAAGCCGCCTACAGCTACTCCGCCCGCCGGCCCCCGCAACTGCAGTTCGACCCCGACGGCGAATACACGGCCCTCCTCCGCAAGGCCCGCCGGCAGCCCCTCTCCGACGAGGAGGCCGCCCGGCTGGAGCAGGCCCTCGCCGCCCGCGAGCCGTGGCTGGAGTGGGCCGAAAAACGGGAGCAGCACGCCCGCGGCGGCTTTGCCGTCGACCCCGTCGCCCTGCACATCCACGAGCGGGTCAGCACGCAGGCGATCCTCAAGGTCGCCCAGCGACAGGACGTGCAGAAGACCCTCTTCGCCGACCCCGAGCACGAGTACCATCAGGCCGTCCAGTTTTACCGCTACGACATCGACTGGACGAACCGGCTGATCCTGGGGGACAGCCTGCAGGTCATGTCGTCGCTGGCCCACCGCGAGAACCTGGCCGGCAAGGTGCAGATGATCTACATCGACCCGCCGTACGGCATCAAGTTCGCGAGCAACTTCCAGCCCGAAGTCGGCCGCCGCGACGTGAAGGACAAGGAGACCGACCTCACCCGCGAACCGGAGATGGTGAAGGCGTACCGCGACACGTGGCACCTCGGTATCCACTCGTACCTCAGCTACCTCCGCGACCGCCTCATCGCCGCGCGCGAACTGCTGGCGGATACGGGGAGCGTGTTTGTGCAGATCAGCGACGAGAATCTTCATCGCGTGCGACAACTAATGGATGAGGTGTTTACACCTGAAAACTTTCAGAATGTCATTGCTTTCAAGAAGACCGGTGGACTCGACACCAAAGGACTCTCCACCATCGTAGACTTCGTACTTTGGTATTCGCGGGATTCAGAAAACGTCAAATACAACCAACTCTATCAAGATCGCCCGTTCAATCGGGACGAGACAGGTGCGTTCCGCTACTTGATAGCGGAAAACGGCTCGTGGTCACCCATCTTCCATTGCTCGCCCGACGAAGTTAACTTGGGTCGACCGTTTCAGTCAGTGTCACTCACCTCTCAAGGTCACAGCCCGATAACGTCAGTTGCATATGAAGTAAACGGTCGCTCGTTCCTTCCTCCGGCAAACCGCCACTTGTCGACCGGAACGATCGGCCTCGATCGGATAGCACAATCCGGTCGAGTAATTGAGGTCGGCGACAACCTCCGATATACGTCCTTCTTGCAGGACTACCCCGTAGCTCCTCTAACGAATGTTTGGACGGATACTGGCGCGGGCAGCTTTCTCGAAGCCCAGTCCTACGTTGTTCAAACGGTAAACAAGGTCATTCAGCGACGAGAGCGACGCCCCGAACGACAATGGATTGCCCCAG
>CAZWGW010000599.1:0-4975 GCA_964633565.1 uncultured Planctomycetaceae bacterium | reverse complement strand
GCGGGAGTGTTCAATGACAACAGCGGCCTGGCGCATGGGGGCGGCGACTGGCTCACCATGACGGAGGATGCAGGCCCGGACGCGATCAGCTTCGCCTTCACATCGATCGTGCGCGGCAGCCGCGAGGTGTACACGATGGGCATGCAGGTCATGGGGTTTCCCGACCTCCTCATGAATGCGGCCGACGTCGACGAGGAGGGAGAGACGATCATCGAGATCATCCGCTACGTGTGCGGCGGCGACCGGCCGGTCGACGTCGGGCACATCCTCGCCGACGAACGGGGGCCGCGTTTCCAGATCGTCGGCAAGTCCAGCGACGAATTCGAGGCCGACAGCCCGATGCACAATCCGTTCGGGCGGTTGAAGATCGTGAGTGCCAGAGACATCGCTCAAGGCAACTGACGGCCATCCCCTGCGTTCACGCAGCATGAGAACCATTCCCGACCTGACTGGTGCACAGCGGTCGGCGGCGCCTGCCGCGGACAATGGGGCCGGCGCGCTGCGCACGGTCGCGGTTGTGCTCCGCTGCATGGGTGCGCTCGATTGTTGCGCGCTGCTGGCCGTGTGCCTGCCCCGCGATTGGATTCAGACGCTCTGCGTGACGATGACTGGTCTCGCATTTCCGGCGGCGCCGGTCGCATGGTACCTGGCACGGTCCACGTCGCTGCTGTATGCGCTGCACGGGGCCATGGCCATATTCATCTCGTACGACGTGCCGCGCTACTGGCGGCTGATCCGGTTCCTCGCGCTGGCGGCAGTCGCTCATGGGGGGGTGGTCCTGGCGATCGACCTCAATTCGGGGATGCCCGGGTGGTGGAGCGGTATTGAAGGGCCTTGCTTTGCGGTCACCGGATTGGTCATGCTGGGGTTAATGCGCCGCGTCCCGATCCGGACACTGCAGGATGCGGTCCATGCCGGATAATCCATGACGGTCCAGTTCGATCCTGCCGCGCGCGATGGCGCGCTCCGACTGATCACGCTCGCACTGCAAGAGGACCTGCGCGACCGTGGCGACCTCACGTCCTGCGCGTTGATCGACCCCGAACTCCGCGGCACCGTGCAGATCGTCACCCGGCGCCCGGGGGTGTTGTCCGGCCTGCCCGTGGCCGCGATGGTGTTTGAGGCCGTTGACCCGCAGGTACGACTCGCCCGCGACCTGCACGACGGAGCGACGCTCTCACCGGGCACGGTAGTCGCCGAAGTCTCCGGGCCAATCCGCGCGCTGCTCACCGGCGAGCGCACGGCGCTCAACTTCCTGACGCACCTGAGCGGCGTGGCGACACTGACGCGGCAGTTTGTCGACGCCGTCGCCGGCACGAAAGCCACGATCCTCGACACCCGCAAGACGCTTCCCGGCTGGCGGGCGCTGGAGAAGTACGCCGTCCGCTGCGGCGGGGGGACGAATCATCGCCTGGGCCTCTACGACGGCGTGCTGATCAAGGACAACCACGTCGCCGCGTGGTGCGGGTCGGACCGCACTCACACGCTGGCGGAGGCCGTGCGGCAGGCGCGCGACAGGTCCCCCGCGGGGGTATCGATCGAAATCGAGGTCGATTCGCTGGATCAACTCTCCGATGCGCTGCAGGGCGCGCCCGATATCGTGCTGCTCGACAACATGCCGACGACGATGCTGCGCGAGGCAGTGGTGATTCGCGACCGCGTCGCCACCGCTGTGCGACTGGAGGCCTCCGGCGGCGTCTCGCTGGCGACGGTACGGTCGATTGCTTAATCGGGCGTGGAGCGGATCAGCGTAGGCCTGCTGACGCACTCGGCGCCGGCGCTCGATCTGGCGATTGACTGGGAGTCCCTGAAATGACGTATTGCGAAGCGGTCGGATCATTCACGTGCCAGCACAATCGGGACTGCCGAAACCGCGCCAGACGCCGATCAGGGAGGCGCTTTTTATCGCCGCCGCATTCGCGTGGCTGGTCTGGTTCAGTTGGTTTTTTTTCTCGAGGACGCCGCAGAACCCGTTCAGCCGCGTTGATCTTCTGGCGGACACGCCCGGGTATCTGATGGAGATAATCTCTCCGATTGAGAAGGACGCCCGGGCGAAATCGGGCTGGCAATACTTCCCGCAGCGGTTCGATCTGCTGCCGATCGCCGGTCTGATCCTCGCCGGCGCATGGGGACTCGGTCACCTGAGTCTGCGACTCCTGCGGCTGCAGTTCGCAGACTGGCGACTGGGACGGACGGTGTTTGCATTGGGCTTGGGGCTGTCGCTCTGGTCGCTCATGACCTTGCTGTTCGGCCTCTGCGGACTGTTGCAGCGGTGGCTGTTCCTGTCGTCGGCTGGCGCAGCAGTGGCGGGTGAGATCGCGTGGCGAGTCGTCGACCTTTCGCGCCGGCCAAAAAGTACCATTCCGTCCCCAACCTCGTTCTTGCAGCGGCGGTTCTTCGCGGAGTCGATCCTGCCCCCCGTGTGCGTGGTGGCCGTGGCACCGTTCCTGCTCGCAATGTTCCTCGGCGCGATGAATCCGCCGTTCGATTTTGACGTGAAGGAGTACCACCTCGAGGGGCCGAAAGAATGGTTCCAGCAGGGGCAGATCACGTTCCTCCCGCACAACGTCTATACGAGCTTCCCCTTCCTGACGGAGATGCTGTCGCTCTCGGCCATGGTCCTGCGGGGGGACTGGTATCGCGGTGCGCTGGCCGGCCAGGTTGTGCTGATGGTCTTTGCGCCGCTCGCCGGACTGGGACTGGTTGCCGCGGGGCGGTTCGCCGGCCGCCGGGCCGGCCGGCTCGCGGCACTGATCTTCCTCACGACTCCCTGGATCTACCGCATCTCGATCATCGCCTATGCCGAAGGAGGGTTGACCTGCTTTCTGCTGCTGGCACTGCTTTCCCTGCTGTATGCGCACGACGAATTCCGACTGCAGCAGCGCGTGCCGCGCGGTGTCATCCTGCTGTGCGGTCTGCTGGCGGGCAGCGGTATGGCCTGCAAGTATCCGGGTTTGCTGAGCGTCGTGATTCCGCTCGGCGGTGCGATCGTCTGGCTGGCATATCGCGCGCGACCGGCGATTGATGGGGCTGCGCCGCCAGCCTTCCGGCGGATGGTCTCTGCAGCCGTGTTGTACAGCGCGGGGGTACTCGTCACGTTCGGTCCCTGGGCCGCCAGAAACCTCTCAGAGACCGGGAATCCGGTTTATCCGCTGGCGTATTCGCTCTTCGGCGGCCGGGACTGGAATCATCAGCTGAATGAAAAGTTCAAGGCCGGTCACCGCCCGCCGGTGGAATTGTTGCGGGACCCCGCACGGATCGTCCCGGACTTCATGCGTCATCTGGCCGACGTGGCGGCGAACAGCGACTGGCAAGGCCCGTTGCTGTTTGCATTCGCACCGTTGGCACTGCTCGCTGCTTTTCAGCGGAGCAACGGGCCGGTCGGCTCTGCCCGCATTCTCCGGTTGAGCTGTGGACTGGGCGCCTATTTCGCCTGGTTGTTCATCACCTGGTGGTCCTGCACGCACCGCATTGACCGTTTCTGGCTCCCGCTGATTCCGGTCGTGGCCTTGCTCGCGGGGATGGGGCTCGAGACCGTTTACAGCCTGTCTGACGCGGTGGGACGGCGTTTTGCCGGCAACTTCGGCACATGGTGCGGCCGCTGCGCAGTCGTGGCGCCGGTCGTCATTGCGGTGGCGTTCAACCTGGCCTTCATCACGACGTGGGTTGCCGGCTACAACCAGTATCTGCTCGATGAGCACGTCGCCCGCGAGGCGGTCATGACGCGCACCATGGCGCTGCTCAACCAGCGCCTGCCTGCCGGCGCACGCGTGCTGCTGGTCGGCGATGCCGAGGTGTTCGATGCGCGGTTCGAGCACCGGTACAACACCGTGTTCGATCAGTCGCTGTTTCAGGCATGGTGCGGGACCGATCCGACGTCTCTCCACAATCCGGCGATCCCGCTGAAACCGGCCGACGAGATCCTCGCGAAACTCCACGAGGAGGGGATCACGCACGTCTTCGTCAACTGGTTGGAACTGCTGCGGTATCGCGCCACGTACACGTATACCGACTTCGTCGCGCCGGGGCGTTTCCGCGCGCTCATTGAACAGGGGGTGCTCACGCCCATGCGGCTCGACCCAGGCAAGCGCCTGATTCCGCTCGACGGGCTCGATCCGTCTTGGCGGCAGGAACTGCACCGATGGGCGCCGGAGCTGCAACTCGTCTACGCGGGTGAGCCGGCGATGGTCGCGTACGAGTTGTTCGAAGTCACGTCACCGCAGTAGATCCAGGATCACCGGATCAGCCAGGCTCCGCGCCACGGCCCTGGCCGGTGAGAAGTCGTGGCTCTCGCTGTGCACATGCGGCACCGAGACGATATGCGCGCCGGCGGCGGCCGCCGCTTTCGTGCCGGCCTCGCTGTCCTCCAGCACGAGCATTTCGCGCGGCAGCACGCCAAGACGCTCCGCCGCCTTGAGATAGATCTCCGGGTGCGGCTTGCCGTGCGTCACGTCTTCGGCCGTCAACGTCACGAGGAAGCGTTGTTCCAGGCGAAACCGCTGCAGCAGATTGAGCAGATACCGCCGCGGCGACGACGTGGCCACCCCTTTCGGCACCTGCCGCGATTCGATCAGTTCCAGCAGTTCATACAACCCGGGCATCGGCGCGAGATGCACGTCCAGCATGCCGCTGAAGATCTGCTCGGATTCCGCCAGCAATTCATCCGGCGTCTCCGTGAGGCCCATCATGTCGATCATAATCTGGATCGCTTCGTACGGCCGGCGGCCCATCATCCGGTCGAACAGTTCGCGCGGGGCCGGTTTGTCCCGGCGGCGCAACAGTTCCGTGCCGGAATGCGTGAAGACTTCCTCCGTGTTGAACATCAGGCCGTCGAGATCGAAGACGACGGCCTTGATGACGGGGCGGGACATGGCGGTGGGAATCATCCGTGATCAGAGCGGTCAGCCGGCAGCAATCAGTATTCAGAGACGGCGATCATTTGCTTTCCGGATCGGCGTCCTTGAGTTCGTCCGGC
>CAZWGW010000598.1:0-4989 GCA_964633565.1 uncultured Planctomycetaceae bacterium | reverse complement strand
CCCCCCCCCCCCCCCCCCCCCCCCCCCCCCCCCCGCCCCCCCCCGCCCCCCCCCCCCCCCCCCCCCCCCCCCCCCGCCGCCCCCCGGCGCCCCCCCCCCCCCCGCCCCGGGCGTATGGGGCGACGGACGAGTACGGCTATCACGCCATCGAGAACAAACTTGAAATGCACGATCTGCACGCGACGGTGCTGCACTTGTTGGGGATCGACCACACGCGGCTGACGGTGCGGTTTTCGGGACGCGACATGCGGCTGACGGACGTGTTCGGGAACGTCGTGCATGACATTGTCGACGGCTGACGTTCCGAGGGCCGCTGATCTTCGCGTTGACGCACTTCGCACAAATCGCCTACTCTCCCCGCCCCACGCGGTCGGGCCACGCCGGCACGGACTCAGCGCGAGACCTCCGCCATGCTACCGTCTCTTCGCATCAGGAATCACGTACACCCGATCGTGACGTGCTGGCGACGCGCGATCCGCGGGCTGTCGTTGCTGGCCGCAATCGGCACATTGGCGGGAACGATCTGGTCTACGCTCTGCGCACAGGAATCCGGCGGTGTAACCTCGCGGGATAAAGCCACATCCGCGCCGATTCGTTATCTCGTGCTGTTCGACGGCCGCGTTGTGGAAGGGGGCATCGAAGAACGGCCCGGCGGATACATGGTCAGTCAACCTGCCGGGGCCATCGTGCTGCCGTTTGAGCTGATTCGTGTGGCGGCGTCGTCATTGACCGAGGCCTACGAGAAGCAGCGGGACAACTTCGCGTTTCCAACCGCCAACGATCATCTGGGGCTGGCGCAGTGGTGCTACACGAACAAGCTTTATGCGCAGGCGAATGCCGAGCTTGAAGCCGTGTTGCGGCTCGAACCACAACGCAGTGAAGCCCGCGAACTGCTGAAACGCGTGGATGCCGCCACCAGCCGCGAGACCGCGCGCCGCACCGCGCCCCAGGGGTCCGGGGCGGGCTCCGGCGATCGCACGACGGGGCGGATTCGGACGGAGACGCACGCCGAGTTCATCCGCCGCATTCAGCCGCTGCTGGTCAACAAGTGCGGGAATGCGACTTGCCACGGGATGGCGTCATCGAACGGCTTCCGGCTGGCCAACGTGCGCGCCGGACTGCGACATCAGCGGCTGCCCAGCGACCAGAACCTGGCGGCAGTGCTGGCGCAGATCAGCGCCGAGTCTCCGCAGCAGAGTCCACTGCTGCTCAAGCCTCGGGATGGCGAAATGCCCGTCCATCGCGGCGTGTTTTTCGGGGCGACCGGCGACAATCAGGTCCAGATGCTGCGCGACTGGATTGCCGGCGCCGCGGCGGACCTCGTCGATTCCGGCGCGGTGACCGAGGTCGTTTCGGCGCCCGGTACGGAACCGGCTCCGGCCGCGCCAGCGATCACGTCGCCGGACCGTGCGCCCACCACACCAGCCGTCGAGAGTCCGGAGACCGCGTTTTCGCGTCCGAAGCCGAAGATCATCGAGATTCCCAGGTCCGGCTCGCCGCGTTCCAGCGATCTGCTGCGGAAGGTGCTGGACGAAGAACGGCCCGATCCGTTTGATCCCGAGGCATTCAACCGCCAGGTGCACGGGGCGCCTCCCGGCGGTGCTGCCGCACCTCCCGCCGTTCCACCGAGATGAGTACGTTCCGGCCATGAATTCATCGCGAAGAGCCCGGATGCGGTGCGGCGCAGCGTCCGCCGGGATCGCGTGCGTGCTGATGCTGGTCGCATCGGCTCGTTCGGCCGAAGACTCGACCACCGCAGGCGCGGCGGCGGCCGCCGGGGCTCAACCGGTCCTGCTACTGTCGTTTGCCGAAGACGGTGATCAGGGGCGCACGATCACGACAACCAGCGTGGCGATCTTTCCCGACGGGACGGTCCTCGTGCCCGAGGTGCAAAAGGACACTGTGGCTCTCCGCGGCGAATTGTCCGCGGAGACGCTTGGGAAGCTCCTGCACGATGTGGTCGAAACGAACCGGCTTCTGGAGTGCGACACCGGGGAGATCGAGTCGGCCCTGGTCCGCGAGTCCCGGCGCACCGGCCTCGCGTGGAGGGTTCCAGGTGCGGCCACGACCGTCGTCCGGGTGCGCTGGCAGGGGCGAGACCATGAGGTCCGCTGTCCTGCGTCGATGCTCCTGGCGGCGCGATTCCCCGCGATCGAGGAATTACGCCGCGTCTGCGCTGTGCAGCGTCGACTGCAGAATGTGAAATGCATTGTTCAAGCCGGGGGCGTCAACGCTGCCGAGCGCCTCGCGGCGCTGGCCAACCGGGAACTCCAGTCGGGGGGCGGCGACGGACTGTCCGTGTCGGTCGACGACCTGCAACTGGTGCGCTCCAGCGGCGACGGGCTATGCTACGCGCAGTTCCTCGTCCCCGGAGACGCGGCCTCCGGGAACGCCCCCCGCGGGATGGTCTCCGTCATCGAATCTCCCGGCGCCGCACCGCGAGTGAGCGTGATGCCGGTCCCGCCGAGCCGACCATGACGTCCCAGGGTTCCGGACCGACTGTGTCGCCGCTGCCGCATCCGCGGGACCGGAACTGGGTCTGGCGCGGGCTGCAATTGCTGCTGCAGAACGTGTTCGTGTTCTGGCTCGACTATCGTGCCCGCGGCATGGAGCAACTGCCGGCATCAGGAGCACTGCTGCTGTCGAATCATCAGAGCTTTCTCGACCCGCTGCTGATCGGCCTCGCACTGGACCGGCCGGTGAGCTACCTGGCGCGGCACAATCTGTTCCGCGTGCCGGTGATCGGCTGGGTCCTGCGGAACACCTACGTCATGCCGATCAATCGCGACGCGGCCGGCCCCGAGAGCATTCGCGAGGCCGTGCGTCGCGTGCGGCACGGGTGTCTCGATCCGGCACGGCAAGCTGCCGGTGGTGCCGGTCGGAATTGCCGGCGGGACTGACGTGATGCCCCGGGGTGCGCTACTGCCGCGGCGGGGGCGGGTGCGCGTCGTATTCGGCGCGCCCCTGCCGGCCGACGAGGTCCTGCGGCTCAGCCGGCGCGGCAGTGAAACGCAACTGGTCGAATTCGCGCGAGAGCACCTGCGGGAATGCCATCGCGCCGCGGACCAGTGGCGGACAGCCGATGCGGAATGACCCGCTTACGTCTCGATCACCTGTCGCACCAGAAGCGCCGCCATGTTGTAGTAGATGACGACGCCGAGCATGTCGCTGAGCGCGGCGATGAGTGGATTGGACATCAGCGCCGGATCGGTCCCCAGCCGCTTGAGGCCGATCGGCAGCATCGAACCCCACACGGTCCCCAGCGCAACGACGAAGAACACGCTCAGCCCGACGACCCAGGCCTTCTCGGGGCTGACGAGCAGCAGTCCGACCCCGAGCGCCAGGGCACCCAGGATCCCCCCCAGGAGCAGGCCAATACGGAACTCGCGCCACACGATGAAGGGCACGCGCCCCTCGGTCTCATGCAGCGCCATGGCCCGGATGACGAGCGTAGCGGACTGGGAACCGGCGTTTCCGCCGCTCGCCAGCACGAGTGGAATAAACAATACCATCCAGTTGCGGCCGGAGCTGTGTTCGAAGTGGTCGAGCACGTGGGCGGTAAGCGATGCCGCCCCGAGCAGGATCACCAGCCAGATACCGCGCTTCCAGACCAGAGTCAGGAACGCGGTTTCGACATAGCTGTCTTCAAGGGGGGCCACGCCGGCCGCCAGGTGCGCGTCTTCGGTCGCCTCTTCCTGCAGCACGTCGGCGGCGTCGTCGTGCGTCACGATCCCCACCAGCCGGTTCTGGTGGTCGACGACGGGAATGGCGATGAACGCGTAGCGGGAGATCTCATTGGCCACGTACTCCTGATCGTCGTCGACCCGCACGCTGATCACGTCGCGTTCCATCAGGTTCTCGACGAGGGCGGTGGGTTTGGCCTGGATCAGCTTCCGGAGCGAGACGAAGCCGATCAGGTGCCGCCCTTCGTCGGTCACGTAGATGTAGTAGATCGTTTCGCGACTGGGCGCCTGCACGCGAAGCCGCTGCAGCGCTTCGCTCGCGGTGATATTGGCCGCAAGCGATGCGTATTCCGTTGTCATTATGGAGCCGGCGCTCTCGTCGGGATATGACAACAGCTTGCGGATGTCGCTGCGTTCCGCCTGTGCGATCAACGGCAGCAGCGCTTCGACGTGTTCGGGGTCCATCCGCTCCAGCAGGTCGACCCGGTCATCGGCCGGCATGTGCTCGATGATCCGCGACAGCGCAGGGCGGTCGATGAAATCGACCAGTTGCACCTGGAAGGGCAGCGGCAGGAATTGAAAAATCTCGGCCTGCCGGCCCGGTTCGCAGTGAGACAGCACATTCCAGACCACTTGCGCGTCGAGGCCCTCGAGCACTTCGGCCGCAACACCCGGAAACAGCGCGTGGCAGAACTCCGAGAGCCCGGCGGCGTCGTTCTCGTCGACCATCTGCTTGAGGTCGGGCAGCAGCAGAGAATTGTAGAGCGAGGCGGGCATGGTCGTGCTGCGGCGCTTCCGGAATGACCGTCGAATATACCACGCCCGCTGCGCGAAGCCGGGTCAGCACCATGCGCAGCAGTCAACAAACTGCGTCTTCGTGGCAACGGCGCGCGAAGGGACGCGAGAGTCGCGCAGCGGCAGGCCGTTCCGAAGCAGTGGCAGGCTGCACCGCGGGCCGACGACTATTCGTCCCCGCCTTCCCCGGTCCCATCCGTCGGCGCTACTGTTGCCGCCGCCGAGATGACCTCTTTGATCGGCTGGATGAAATAGCTCCGCTTCCCCTTGGCGCGGAGCTGCTCGAGCCGCTCCTCGGCCGCGGCCCGCTGGTCGTAGGGAAAGCGGCCTTCTTCCTTGAAGCTGCCGCTGAAGATCCCCCAGATCAGCCGTTTTCGTTCGGCAACCTTGGCCTTGCGCCGCGATGGCGCTCGGGCGCGTTTGGCCTTTTTCGGGGCCGGGGTCTTGCCGCCACGAGTTGTGGCGGCTTCCGCCTCACGGCGTTTCTGCAGTCGACTGGGTGTCTTCCGGG
>CAZWGW010000597.1:0-4994 GCA_964633565.1 uncultured Planctomycetaceae bacterium | reverse complement strand
GACGACATGCTGGCCCTCGCCCGCCGGCACCAGCCGACGGTCTCACAGCGCCTCGGCTATGACAACATCGAATTCCGCAAGGGGAAGATCCAGGACCTGCAGTTGAACCTGGAACGAATGGACGAATACCTGCACGCCCACCCGGTCCACGGCAGCAGCGACTGGCTCCACGCCGCCGAGCATGCCGAGCACCTTCGCGCCAGCGCGCCGCTCGTGGCCGGCGAGTCGGTCGACGTCGTGGTGTCGAACTGCGTGCTCAACCTCGTGCGGGAGGCGGACCGCCGGCAGTTGTTCGCCGAACTGCACCGCGTGCTCAAACGCGGGGGACGGGCCGTCATCAGCGACATCGTTTCGGACGAAGCCGTGCCGGAGCGACTCCGGCATGACCCGGCACTGTGGAGCGGCTGCATCAGCGGCGCATTCCGCGAGGACCAGTTCCTGGAGGCATTCGAGGAGGCCGGCTTCTACGGCATCGAACTGCTCGCCCGTCAGGAGCAGCCGTGGGCCGTGGTCGAGGGGATCGAGTTCCGCAGCGTGACGGTCCGCGCCTGGAAGGGAAAGGCAGGACCGTGCCTCGATGCCCGTCAGGCCGTGATCTACAACGGCCCGTGGAAAGCAGTCATGGACGACGACGGCCACGAGCTGATTCGCGGCAAGCGGATGGCCGTGTGCGACAAGACGTTCCGGATCTACACGCGGCCGCCGTACGCGGCGCAGATCACGGCCATTCCGCCGGCTGAGCCGGTGCCGCTCGATGAGGCGACGGAGTTCGACTGCCACGCCGGGACGCTCCGCTCGCCCCGCGAGACGAAGCAGGCCCGTGAGGCAACGACCGCGTTGCCAATCGCCGACGACTGCGGGACGGCGAGATGTTGCTGACGCCAGGTTACTCCACTCCTCGCACGGCGGCCGATTTCAGCTCACTCCACAGTTCGTGATACGCGGGCTGCAGGTAGAATTCCACATCCTGCAGCAATCGATGGAGTTGGCCCGCCAGGGTTTCGGGGCGTGCGTTGCCGGCGGCATCGAGCGAGTCCGTTTCCCGCAGCGCTGCAGCCAGCCCGTGCGGCGCGTACGGCGTGCCAACAACATTGTGTCGTTCCAGCTTCCCGAACAGCGGATGCTCGCGGCCTGTGGCCGCCACGCCCAGCAGCGTGTCATCGTACGACTGGAACGAACGCACGGCTGCTCCCACGCGTGTGCCGATCTGGCTCCAGATGGTGATCCGGTCGCCCGCATCCAGCGGCCGTCTTTCACGCAGGCACCGGCGGTATTCGTCGGTCCTGACCGCCGCCAGATAGGCAATGCCGTGCACCAGCCGCGGAAGATAGGTGGTCACGTGCCACACCGCGTCCTGGACGAGCGGCAGCCCCGTGGCATGCCGTCGCTGGCCGACAGCCGCGTCCGGCAGCCGGCGGGCCGAAATGCCGTCGAGATCAGCGTGGATCAGGGCCTGGGTATGGTCATCGCCCCAGACACACATGCAGCGATCGCAGGTGTACGGCGGCGCGGCGGCAGTACCGGGAATATGAAGCCCCGACCCGGCGATGACCTGTTCGTAAACGTGGACGCCGTAGTCGGCCAGGCTGGCATGGAACGCGGCGGCCTGGGCAATGTCGATCAAGGCGGTTCGACGGAGTTGGCCCGCCTCAAATGCGGCCAGCACGTCGGAAGCGCAGGCCAACTGGGCGACTCGGGTCGATGTGCCGTCAATCAGTTTGCGCAACCCACGGGAGGCGGATTCGCCGGGGTTCAGCAGTGGAACATACCCGCCGCTGAGGATCTGCCGGGATTGCGATTCTGCCTCCCTTACGATCGCTCCCACCAGCGCCACGACCGACTCCACCGAGCCGAGTGTGTCAAGATCGAACTGCAGGATGCAGCAGTCAGGATTGGCGGCGCGAATGAGCGCGAAGGAGCCCTTGCCCAACTGGTAGGTGGAACTCGTGGACTGTGATCCCAGCGCCCACCACACATCGCAGTCCGACGGCATGTTGTCGACCAGCAACCGCTCATAGGTTGCTGTTGTGAACAGTTGAACGTATTCGAACTGCTCGACCGCCGCATGCTGGAGCTGGACCCAGCCCGCAACATCGCTCGCGTTCGCCGCACCCTGGAAGACGCCCGCCAGCAGGTTGTCCGTCACCACGAGCACTCCGCAGCAACCGGAGACGGCGACGGGGTCTTGAGCCAGCCGCTGACAAACGGCGTTCAGTTGCGCCGCGGCGTGCACCAGTTTGCTGGCGATATCGCCGCGGTCGTCCTGCGGGGCGCCCGTGACGTGGATGTGGCTTATGATGCCGATCCCGGCAAGGCGCGGAACCGCATGCTGTCGGCGCATGGCATTCTTTGGTGACACGATTTTCGCCTCCAGTAGTTTCCAGTTTTTCGAATCCCGGATCGGACCGCCAGTGGCGGCGGAGGTCGACGGGACCATTCCTGATCCGGTGTGCCGGCGCCCGGCATCCCGGAAATCTATCGCCGCAGGACGCCGCGCTGTCAGGCGAAGTCTGGAAAGTTCCCGGCAAATTGCCGGATGTACGAACTTCGGCGTGCAGCACCCCTGAAGTTCGGACTATTCTGCGAACCGCGGCGGTGCCGATCTCGCCTCTGATCACCTCACTCACCGCCCGGCGGATGGCCTGCGCAGCGGCTGTCGGAAGAGACATACGGTCCGGCAATCACTCTGGCCGGGGAGTACACGGCGCGCCGGTCTCCGAATTCGCTGCTCCTGGGCGCATGCAGTTCCAGTTCCACGGCGCACCATGCGGCGATCCCCTGCGGGTCCGCTGCGTCTCCACCCCACAGCAGGAGACGAAGTTCATCGATCTGCCGCGCGGCGGCAAACGTTTCGGCCCCTCCCAGCCCGGCGATCACCAGCGTGAGTTGCCCGGAGCGCCGCGCGCCGGCGATCACACCGTAGCTCGTCCAGCGCTCGGGATGGCCTCGCGTATGGTTGTCCCGGACGGCATACTCCCGCCGCTCAATGCCGGCAGGACCGGGACAATTCAGGAGGAGAGCGCGCGGTCGATGCCGCGGGTCGGCGTCGACGTCACCCAGCCCGGCGATTTCATCGGCAAGCCGCCGGTCCTTGAGTGCGCCGGGCTTCGCGCCGAACCTCCCGAGATCGTCCGTCCACTGGGGATCTTCGGGCCACACGAACTGAAAGGGGGGCGCCTGCGTCGAAGGGTCTTCGGCGGGCATGATCTCCTCGAGCACGGCGCGGCTGACCCCAAACGCCCGCGGACTGCCGATGACGATGCGATGGGCCGCTCCCAGTTCCTTCGTCTGCAACAATGCGCGCAGGCGGTCTTCGGCCATGTCGCGCGGGATGAACAACTCGCGGAACACGTCGGCACGACCGCGTTGAAAGGCGGGGGAGGACTCGACCCGGTCGCGCAGCCAGAGCATCGCCTGGACGTCCCACGGGACGGACGTGAGGCGATACCCGACCCGATACCCGGGCAGCAGGAAGATGGTCGTTCCGCCGGCCAGTTCGTCGAATACGCTCTCCGGGCGCAACAGTCCCAGCCCATGGGCGCGCAGCAACCGCTCCAGCTTCCACAGTTCCGACCAGTACAGCGGTTTGTCCGCGCCACCAATCAGGGCCGACAGTTTCTTCCAGTTAATGCCGGTCTCGTCGGCGATGCGTTTGATACTGTCGCGCGGCAGACGCGACTGCAGGGCCAGCAGTTGGCGTTGCAGTGGTGTACGAACGTCTGGAATCTCAGTCCGGGCGGCGCGACCCCTCTCGCGATCTTTCCTGGTCTCAGGCATGTTGCCGTGGCGTTTTTCGCCGGATGGTCAGGGACGAATCAGCAGGCCCGTTCATGTCCGCAGCGACTTCCTTCCCAGCATCCGGTCCAGCCCGTCCGACGTCTGGTAAATCAGCGCCTCCGGCCAGTGCGGGAACGGGTGGAAATACTCGAACGTCAGGTATCCTCGATATCCGACGTTGTCAAACGCGTCCAGCACGGCCGGCCAGTTCGTCGTGCCGTCGAGCAGCGGGCGGAACGACTCCAGCGTGAACTCCGTCCCCGCGCGCTTGCTGTACTCCTTGAGGTGCACGTTGCGGATGCGCTTCCCGCACTGCGCAATCCAGTGCTCGGGGAACTGATACTGCATGATGTTGCCCGTATCGAAGTGGATGCCGACCGCGTCCGTGTGGAACTGGTCGACAAACCGGTTGATCTCGTCCGGGCTCATCAGGAACGCGTTGGCGAAGATGTTCTCCATGTTGAGCGAGACGCCCACCTTCTCGGCATGCGGGATCGCCCCCTGGATCGCCTCGGTCGCCCGTTGCCAGCAGACGTCGTTGGGGACCGGCTCCGGCTCGGGGTTCCACGGGATGTACACCGCGCCGGGGACGACGAGCAGGTTCTTCGTGCCGAGCGCCGCCGCCGCATAGATCATCTTCTCGGCCAGTTCGCGCCCTTTCTGCCGGCGCTCCGCGTCGTGCGACGTGAGCGGGTACGGCCAGAACAGGAACGAGCACAACCCGCTGATTTCGATGCCGATGTCGCGCGCCGTGCGGCCAATCTTCTCCAGGTCGGCCTCGGTCGCCTTGACGCTGACGTCGGACTCCAGGTCGTAATTGATCTCGACGGCGTCGAACCCGGCGTCGTGCGCGAGCCGCAGGCACTGCACGAGCGACATCTTGTCGGGGTAGGGGAGGGCCCACAGATTGATCGACTTCTTCATGTCGTATTTTTTGCCCGGCGCGCCCGTCGTGTCTGGTTTTGGCGCGTCCTGAGCATTGAGGACGCTCCCCGCCAGGACTGCGGGACCAAACGCCGCGGCGCAGGCGAGCAGTTCGCGGCGGTCGAGGTGGTAGCGATCGGCCATGGTGAGCTCCGGTCGGAGTAAGGTCGCGGGGCTTCTGCGGTCTGTCCAACGGTGAGGATACAGTGGACCGTTCTGCGACGGTACACAATCGCGAATTCCAGGACGGAATTTCAATCCATCTGAATGACGTGTCGCGCGATCTCCTCATC
>CAZWGW010000596.1:0-5005 GCA_964633565.1 uncultured Planctomycetaceae bacterium | reverse complement strand
TGGAGGTGCTGATCGTGATCCCGACCTGTTACCGGGCGCGGCTGGCGGAATAGAATGAGCGCCTGGCGGCGCGGAACGCCGCCTACAGTCTGCCTACCGGGCCCGATCCGGTGATCCTTGAGAACCGGGCGGTGGACCGGTCGGCCATCGCCTTCCGCCGCGTCCGCGAGGCGCTGCGCAACTGGGAGGACAAACTGCTGGAGATGCGCCTGGCCCAGGCGCAACTGCCGGCGTCGCTGCATACGCCGTTCGACCCGACCGACGTGGACCTCGCGGAGGACGATCAGGTCGCGGCGAGCCTGTGGAGCAAACTGTTTCCCACGCTGCTGGTGGTGATGGCGATCACCGGCGCGTTCTACCCGGCGATCGACGTCGGCGCCGGCGAAAAGGAACGCGGGACGATGGAAACCCTGCTGATCTGTCCCGCTTCGCGAACGGAAATCGTGACCGGAAAGTTCCTGACGGTGATGGGTTTCAGCCTGACGACGGCGCTGCTCAACCTGCTCAGCATGGGGTTCACCGGGAAATACATGCTTGAGATGGCCGGGACGCCGCGGCTCTCGCCGCTCGGCAACGTGTCGTTTCCCCCGGCGTCAGCCCTGGTGTGGCTCGTGCTGCTCGCGGTACCGCTGGCCGCCCTGTTCAGCGCCCTGAGCCTGGCCTTCGCGATGTTCGCCCGCAGCAGCAAGGAAGGACAGTATTATCTGACGCCGCTGCTCATGGTGACCATCGGCCTGACGGTGCTCTGCCTGAATCCGGCCGTCGACATCACGCCGTACTACAGCGTGCTGCCGGTGATGGGACCGGCGCTGTTGCTCAAGGCGCTGTTGTTGGGGGCGACCAGCCCGATCAATCTCTCCGGGTATTTCGCGCCGGTGCTGATTTCCAGTTGCGCCTACAGCGCGCTGGCGCTGTGGTGGGCGATCGAGTTGTTCAAACGCGAATCGATCCTGTTCCGGGAGGCGGAGCGGCTTGACCTGCGCCTCTGGCTGCGACACGTGTTCCGGGACAAGGAACCGACTCCCAGCTTTACGGAAGCGGGCTTCTGCTTCGTGCTGATCCTGCTGTTGCAGTTTCTGTCGATCTCGGCCATGCGGAACGAGTATCAGCAGACGGCCGTTGCGGACCAGAAAGTCATGCTGCTGAAACTGCAGGCAGTGTACCTGCTGGTGACCGTCGCGACCCCCGCGCTGATGATGGCGGCGGTCTTGACGACCAATTTCCGGAAGACCCTGAAACTGGCATGGCCCAGTCCGTCGATGCTGGGGGTCAGCCTGGTGTTGCCGTTTGTGCTGCTGCCGCTGTCGCAGGCGCTGGTCCGTTCGCTGGAGGGCTGGTTTTTTCCGGAATTGCCGTCGGGCGCAGTCGAACTCATCAAGACGATGTCGGACCAGAAGATACCGCTTTTGCTGCCCATCCTCGCGTTGGCCGTTGCTCCGGCCGTGTGCGAGGAACTGGCGTTCCGCGGGTTCATCCTGAGCGGCATGCAGCACTCGGGCCGCCCGTGGCTGCCGATCGTGATGTCGAGCGTCATGTTCGGCGTGGTGCACATGATCTCCCAGCAGGTGTTCAACGCCGTGTTGCTGGGACTGGTGCTGGGACTGCTGGCCGTGCGCAGCCGCAGCCTGCTCCCCTGCATCGTCTTCCACTTCCTGTTCAACGGGTCGCAGGTGCTGCTGGCCCGCGTGGATCCGATTGTTTTCGCGGACCCGCTCTGGGAGCCGTTCTGCAGTGTCGAGAGCACAGGGGAGCAGTCGGCGCTGCACTTCCATTGGCCGGTGTTGCTGGTCTGTGGAATTGCGGCCGCAGTGCTGTTGCGCTGGCTGGTACGCCATGGCCGTCAGGACATGGCAGATTCAACGACAGCCGGGTCGGTTCTGGGCAACAAGGACGTCGCTCACGGGGCCGTACACGCCGGGTGACTTGATCACTTCCGCGTCTGCTGCGGTCTGGATCTCGCCGCCTTATGCCGTCGGACTGCAACCGGTTGTCCACCGGGCCAGCTTCTCGAGGGTGGCGGCGGCGGCATGGGAATCAATCACACTCGCCGCCAGCGACGCCCCCTCGGCGGGCGTCGCCGCTCGGCCGGCCGCCACCAGCGCCGCGGCCGCGTTGGCCACCACGATATCGCGCTGCGGACCACGGCGTCTGGTGTGCAGGATGCTGCGGATCACCTCCGCACTTTCGCGCGGCCCATTGACCTGCAGCGCGGAGACTTCGCACTCCGGCAGCCCGCAGGTCGCGGCCGTCCATGTCTCGCGGCGGACGGTACCGTCCCGCACGTCGAATACGGCGGTCTGGCCCCACAGGGCGACTTCGTCGAGCCGGTCGTTGCCGCAGACGACGAGCGCGCGTGACGTCCCCAGCCGCGCGAGGGCGTGCGCGAGTTTTTCCGCGATCGCGTTGCGGCTGGCGCCGATCAGTTGGTACTCCGCTCCGGCCGGATTCGTGAGCGGTCCGAGCAGATTGAAGATTGTGCGGAACGCCAGTTCCGAGCGTACGGGCGCGACGTGCCGCATGGCGGTGTGGACGACGCGTGCGAAGCAGAAGCCGATGCCGATGTCGTCAATGCAACGACCGACCTGCTCCGGCGTCAGCGACACGTTGACGCCGAGGGCCTCCAGCACGTCGGCCGAGCCGCTCGAACTGGAGGCGCCGCGATTGCCGTGCTTGGCGACGGGGACCCCCGCCGCGGCAACGACCAGCGCCGCGGCCGTGCTGATATTGAACGTGTGCAGCCGGTCTCCGCCGGTGCCGCAGGTGTCCAGCAGCCCCGTGCGGTGCGTGTGAATCCTGGCCGCTCGATCGCGCATGGCCTGGGCCGCGCCGGCCACCTCGTCCGCCGTCTCGCCTTTCGCGGCCAGCGCTGTCAGCAGTGCGGCAATTTCCACCGGGCTGCACCGGCCGTCCATGACGGTCAGGAACGCGGAACGCAGGCGATCGCCGTCGATCGGCCGGCCGGCAAGGGCTTCCTCCACGACATTCTGGATTTCTGGCTGCATCAGTCGGGCAAATACAGGGCAGGGGAACAGGTGCCCGTGATTATAGCGACGCACCGTGCGTTGACGCTGTCCGGCAGCAGACGTAACATCCACCCCACACCCCGGCCGCTGCAACCGTTGTGCGCCAACGGCCTGAAAGCGAGTCATTCCGGTGAGCCAGAAGCTGATTATCGATGCCGACCCGGGCATTGGCGACGCGATCGCGGTGGCGCTTGCGTTGATCGATCCGGAGGTGGAGGTCGTCGGCCTGACCGCGACCTCCGGTCAGACGTCCGGCGCTGCCGCAACGCACAACCTGCAGGCGGTGACCGCGCTGCTGGACCCCGACCGCCTGCCCCGCTTCGGCGACTGTGACCGGCCGGCGACGCCGGTTCCCAAAGAACGCGGCACCCCCGGCCCCGCCCTGCTGAACGGTCCGGGCGGCCTCGGAGAATGCGACGTGCCGGTCGCCTCGCTCCACCAGCGACACGAATCGGCCAAGCTCCTGGCGGAACTCGTCCGGCAGGAGCCGCACCAGCTCACGCTGCTGACGCTGGGCCCGCTCACGAACGTGCAGCTTGCGCTCGACTGGCACCCGGAATTCTTCGAACAACTCAAGGCGCTGGTCTGCCTGGGGGGCTCCGTCGGCGTGGGAGGCGACGTGACCGCGGCGGCGGAGTTCAATGTCTACTCAAATCCCGAAGCCGCGCGCGCGGTCCTCACGTACCCCGCGACCAAGACGCTCGTCCCGCTGGACGTCGCGCGGCAGCTCATGGTCTCTTTCGACCAGTACCAGCGCTGGGAACTGGAGCCGACGTCGCGATTGGGCCGAATGCTGCATCTGACGCTCCCGTTCGCCCTCCGCGCCAGCCGACAGCACCTCGGCCTGGAAGGGGTCCGGCTCCCGGAGGTCGTCGCGCTCGCGGCGGTCACGCAGCCGCAACTGTTCCAGCGGGATGCCATGTGCATCGACGTGGAACTGGGGGGCGAACTGACGCGCGGGGCCACGGTCTTCGACCGCCGCGCCACGAACAAGTGGCAGACGAACATCGACGTGCTGACGGACGTCGAGGTGCAGGGGGTGATTGATTACGTGTCGCGGGTAATTCGCGCGGCGGCGTGAACGCTGGTGCTGGAGCGTGCGGCTGAGGAGTCCTGGTCGTAAGTCGACTCTCTTGGTCGCCAGTCCGGCTGCGCAGGTATTTTGAAATATTCCGCGAACAGGTCGAATTCTGCTTGCAAATCAGAAAACGCATGCGCAGACTGCACGGCGTCATTCTTCTGTTGAGTGGATTTCTCTTCGACGACTTCGTCTTCTGCGTCTGAATTCCCGGCAGGGCACGTGGGTCTCTCGCTTCACCCCCTGCGTGGCCGGCCGTTTCGGCGTACGACGTCCCTTCGTGTGCACTCGGCATCGCCGAGAGAAAGGGGTGGCCATGATCGTCACGAG
This sequence comes from uncultured Planctomycetaceae bacterium, assembly GCA_964633565.1. Taxonomy (GTDB): domain Bacteria; phylum Planctomycetota; class Planctomycetia; order Planctomycetales; family Planctomycetaceae; genus CAZWGW01. The sequence goes on along the minus strand of CAZWGW010000596.1, from coordinate 574 downwards.
TTGGCGGCGGTTGCTGCGCGGGCGCTTCTGGTGGCAGAGCCATTTCAAGTCCACACCCCGGCGCAGGCGCCGGCCGCGCACCCTGGCCGGCGCGGTCGAGGGGCTCGAGGACCGCACGCTCCTCTCCGGCTCTCCGCCCACGGCGATGGTCGACTCCTACGACGTCGTCTACGACTCGCTCGACACATCGGCCGAAAGCCAGGCCAGCGTCCTGGCGAACGACATGGACTGGGAGTTCGATCCAATGACGGCCGTGCTCGTCAGCGGACCGAGCCACGGGTCGCTGAATCTCAGCTCCAACGGGCATTTCGTCTACACGCCCGACGCGGGCTACAACGGCTCCGATTCCTTCACCTATCAGGCGTACGACGGGACCGGCTACAGCAGCACGACCGGCGTCTCGCTCAGTGTAACGACGGCCTTCAGCGCGCAGACCAACCTGGACGACCTGCCGGCGGCCCCCGCCGCGCCGCTGGGCGAGTTTGGCGTTTCGATGCAGACCGGCGGCGTGCAGACCGGGATGGAAGTCGCCCCGGGGCACGTGCTGGTCTACGACAGCATGACCGACCCCCTG
>CAZWGW010000595.1:0-5011 GCA_964633565.1 uncultured Planctomycetaceae bacterium | reverse complement strand
CGGGCACGCCGTACGCGTCCGGGGCCAGTTCCATCGCGCGGCGCGCGTGCCGCCGGGCGGCGGCCGCCTGCTGCGTGTCTTCGTAGGACTTCGCCAGCAGGAAGTGCGTATCGGCCGTCGGCGCGATTGTCAGCAAACGCTGGTAGGCCGCCTCCGCCGCGGGATAACGGCCAAGCTTGCGCTCCGCGTACGCGATGCCCCGCACGGCCTGATTCAGGCCGGCGGTTCGTTCGGCCGAGGAAGGCTGCGCCTGCCATGACTCGGCGGCCCGCTCAAACGCGGCGCGCGCCGCGGGAAATTCCTCATGCGTTTCGTGGATCACGCCGAGCAGCCCGCAGGCACGCGGATCGGGGGGCTGCCGTGCGGCCAGCGGCGCGAGGAGGGCCGCCGCTTCCGGCTCGCGACCCAGCAGGGAGAGTTCTTCGGCCCGGGCCAGCCGATCTACGTCCGGCGCATCGGGCGGGAGCGGGCGCGTGACGCGGGCCTCGAACTCCCGCACGTGCTCATCGAGCAGTTGCACCAGCGTACTCAGCGGCGTCACCTGCTCCACGTGCGGCGGGATTCCCCGCAGGCGGAGCGATGAATCAAACACGGAGAGCCCGTGCGCCAGCCGCCGGCATTCGGCAAAGCGCGCCTCGTCGAGCAACTCCTGCAGCCGGCTCAGGCGGTGACGCACCCGCGCCGTTGCGTACGCGCCGGGGACCAGCCAGACGAACGCGAAACAGAGTGCGACGGTTGGCACGGCGCTCCGCCAGTTCGAATTCAATGCGGGCCGTAGCGGCCGCCTGATGACAGCGGCCGCCAGCAACGCTGCCGCCGTCACCAGACACAGCGCGTGCAGCGGACGCCAGATCGTCGGAGGGATCGCATCGTCCGCATTGAGCGTTGCCGCCGGCCAGGCGACCAGCATGGCTCCGACCGCGGCGGCAAGGGTGGCGGGGAGGGAGAGTCGGCGTCGCACGCCCGCGGCGACGTGGGCTGCTGCCGGGACCGCACCCAGAATGTATGCCAGCACCACGTCCCACCAGACAAATGGCTCGGGCGCGGCACCGCCACGCGGGCGCCAGCCCAGCACGATCGCCGCGCAGAGTACGCCGGCCGCGCCGCACAGCGCGAACGCGCCAAGCGCCGGCAGTGTGACGTCCGATCGTGATTCGGAATTTGTGTTCACGTCAGGTTCAGCGGTTGTACGATCCGGGCCGGCGGTACTTCCAGATCATGCCGTCGTACGCATAGTGCAAAAACGCCACGATCACGTTGACCGTCAGCCAGAGTTGCAACAGGTGCTGGTCGAGCAGCCAGCCCCCCAGTCCGAGGATGACCAGAAACATCGCCAGCGCCAGCCCCCACTGCGGGACGACGCGGGCCAGCAGGTTGCGCTCGTCCGTCCGGCCTCCATGCCGCCGCTGCACGGCCCAGCCGACGAGCGCCAGGTATTCAATGGCGTGAAACAGGGCCGAGGCTGTGGCGAGCATCAGCACCAGCCCGGGCCGCTGTGTGTGCGCCGCCCACAACATGCCCAGATACAGGCAGCAGACGCTCGCCCCGTAGAGGACCCGTCCCGCCGCTCCGGGCCGGTATCGCATCAGGTCCGCTGCAACCAGCCACAGCGGAATTGCGGCAACGGCCCAGTCCGCGGTCTGCAGGCCCTGTTCGAGTGCGGCGTGCGACCAGGTCGTGCCGGCCACGCGGACGATGACGTACAGCAGGAACAGCCGCATGAGCCACTTCTCCCACACGAGGCCTGCGGCGCGATCGGGATCGGCCATGCGGCCGTAGATGCGATAAATGCCATGGTGCTGCGCGGCAAAGTGCCAGGCGTTCCAGAGGTAATCAATCGTCAGGAGACACGTCAGCGCGCCGGTCGTGAACCGCACACCCAGGCAGATCACAATGATCGCGCCCGCCACGCCAAGGAAGGCTGCGGGGCGTTCCCGAAACCGGTCGCGGTCGAGAAACACGAGCGGCAGCGTGATCCAGCGATGGGGGGTGGTGACGAAATAGATCTGCCAGAAGTGCAACCCGTCCTGGGCGTCGAAACCCCAGACTAACTGCACGAGCAGCACGAGGGGCCAGGCGAGGTTGGCGAGGAACAGGCTGTCGAAGGCGGGACCGACAAGCCAGCCGCTTCCTGGCGCGGGGCGTGGTCGTGCGGGGGAGGCGTCCAGGGAGAGCGGGGCGGAGGACATGGAAACGCAGGCGGATTGCCCAGTCCGTCCTACCGATATTTCCCGCGCGTGTCTACTGCGGTGTGAGATCGAAGTCGATCGTGTTGGGGTCTTTGGCTTCGACCTTGGCGGTGAGAGGGGAGGCGACCGGATCGGAATAGATGGCCGGGATACGGTCCGCCTCGGGAACGACCGAAACGGCCTCCATGGCACCACCGCCGGTTTCGTCGGAATCGCCCGTGTTTTCAGGCTCGTCCACCACGGCCTGCGTGATCAGCACGCGGAAGTCGCCGGGCATCGAGCCGTCGAAGCCGTCGGTTTCGTAGGTCTGCAGTTCGTACGTGCCGTCGGGGTTGATGGTGCCGCCGGCCGTCTTGCCCGCCTGATTGTCCTGCGGAATGAAGGCGATCGATCCGCCGCCGACCATGGGCTTGCCGTTGAAGTTGACGATCCCCTTGACGGGGTAAACCTGGACGTTGTCACTCTTGCCGCAGCCGGCAATCAAAATGACCGCCAAACCAGCCATGCTCCAACCGCGTTTTCGTCCGCACATACTCTTCAACCTCTCACAGGAATCGTTGTCAGAATCAACAATCGGCGCGCGGCTCGCCATGTGGTGGCTCGCGCCGGTCGAAGTTCAGATCGGGCCATGGGCGTTGGGACGTTAAAACTCGCCGAGGATCTCGTTCCCCTGACGGCTGCCGAGACCCTGCCAGATCAACAGGTCGATGTTCTGGGAGAAGAATCGCACGCTGCCGTCGCCCAGTGTGCCGTGTACTCCGCCGACGTGGTAGCTGCGGGCCGCGGCGTACTGGTCGATGTATGAGCCCTGGATCTGTGTGCACGGCATCCCTTCGCTCGGTGCGGTGCGACACCCCCATACGCCATCCGGTACGGCGCTGTTGGGACCAGTCAGAGTGCTGAAGATATTCGCGCCCATCATGCCGTACGACCAGACTCCGCGGCTGTCCCGGATCGGGGGGTCCTGGTGGTTGGGCGGCTTGAACCGGAACGCGCGGTACTTGATTTCGCTGAACGCCAGGGTGTTGGTCGACCCGTCGGTCGCGTCTCGCATCGAATACCTGGAATTGTTGCCGAACAACCCCCCGATTCGGGCGTCGGTGGTATAGACACGCCCGGCCCGACTCTTGCCATAGCAGGCGGCGTAGTTCCCACGCGCCAGGTGCTCCATCCCGGTCCCGTTGGCGAGTTGTTCCTTTCGAATGGGATGGCTGGCGCAGTCGAAAACTTCCAGGTGGTCGCGGCCGACCGTGATCCCCTGGTTGGTATAGGTTGTATTTCCAAACCAGTCGACGACTTCGGGCCGCTCCGAAACAATCTTGGTGAATCCGTTGTAATGGTTCGTCTGGTCGAGGTACGGGAGCAGGAAGACGCTCCACGGAGCGCCGATTCCAGGCTGGCCATTCCCATTGCGGCCGTTCGGGTCGTCCCCCAGCGGATTGACGGTCCCCGGCGGAAACACCTTGTACGTGTCGTGATAGTTGTGGAGCGCCAGCCCGAGTTGTTTCATGTTGTTCTTGCACTGCGTGCGCCGTGCCGCCTCGCGCGCCTGCTGCACCGCGGGGAGCAGGAGGGCAATCAGGATGGCGATGATTGCAATAACGACGAGTAATTCAATGAGCGTAAACGCTCGACGCCTGGAACGAATTGCATTCATGAAAGGCTCCTGCGCTGACTGGGAATGAACGTCGCGAGCTGGACCAGGTCAGGGAGACCCTGTCAGGTCGAATGTGAAATTGTTGTCGCCATCGGCGGTGACGTCCGCCGTGAGGCCGCTCATCTCGTAATTGCCGTATGTCACCGGGATCCGCGACTTGCGTTCCCCGATGAATTCGCCCCCTTCGACGATCGATTTGCCCTCCGAGGATTCCTCCTCGGCCTGCACGGCAACCTTGTGCCTGCCAAGGACCGCGCCAGGGCGTCCCCCCGTCGTCAATTGGAACTTGCCGTCGGCGCCGGTCCGACCGACAGCCGCGGGTCCACCTGCCTCGGAAATGAACAGCACGTCCGCATTTGCCAGCGGTGCGCCGTCGTGCGTGACAGTCCCGCCGGCCGGGGCCAGGTCCGGCGCATCGCTGCCGCAGCCCGACGCCGACAGGCCGAGTAACAGGAAAATGGCAATCGTGGACTTGTACTGCATGCTGCAGGAGGTTTCCCTTCTTGGGGGACCGGGTCAGGGCACGGGACGGAGGCGGTCTATTTCGACTCTCGCCGGCACTTAGAACTCGCCGACCGGGTTCCCGTCAGCGCGTCCCCCCAGCCGCTGGTAGGTGATGTGGTCCAGGTTTTCACTGATAAACCGGACAGAACCATCCACCAGCAGAAAGTGCACGCCCCCCGGATGGTGCGACTTGAATCCCCACGAGAAGTTGTAGTTCACCGGGTCAGTGCACGCCGGATACGTGATTTTCGTGGAGTTGTCGCAGGTCGTGAAGTCATTGATCGGGACGACGGTCGATCCTTGCGCCCCGCCGTTGGAATTCGCCAGCCACCAGCCGCGGCGATGGTGATTGGTGGTGAGATCGTTGCCGGACGGGTTCCAACTGCACGTCGAACGGGTCTCGCCCACGAAGATCGTGTTGGAATCGCCGTCGAGCACGTCGGCGATATTCACCATCAGGCCATAGTATGAAAACATGCCGGAGACGAACGCCGCGTTATTGGACCGCCCGTAACTGAACTCGCAGCAAGTGCCGCTGGGGGTCGCCGTCGCTGGAAATTCCGCAAAGACATTCCACGGGTTGCAGGCAGCCGCGCTCGACGGCGTCGGTTGCGAGCCGATCGATCCGCCGTAGCTCGCCAGCGCGCAACCGCGAAACTGC
>CAZWGW010000594.1:0-5042 GCA_964633565.1 uncultured Planctomycetaceae bacterium | reverse complement strand
GGATTCGGCGGCGGTGGGCTTGGCGGCGGCGGTGGGCTTGGCGGCGGCGGGCGCGGCTTTGGTGGCGGCGGACTCGGTGGCGGCGGACTCGGGAACCGCGGACCGGGCGGCGGTGACTTCGGCGGCGGCGGGCTCGGCGGCGGGGACCGTGGCTTCGGCAGCGGAGGGATCGGTAATGCTGGTGTGGGCGATCGCGGGTTCGGCGCCGGCGGCGTCGGTGACCGCGGGTTCGGCGCCGGCGGTGTCGGTGATCGCGGGTTCGGCGCGGGCGGCGTCGGCGATCGCGGTCCTGGTGCGGGCAATCGCGGACTCGGCGACATCAACTCCCGCTTCGGACTCGGGGGCGCGGGGACCAACCACATGGCGACCGACTTTGGCCTCTCGCACTTCTCGTCCTTCAACGCCGCGGGAGTCGGACATTCGACGCAGCTCTGGTCGAACAATGATCTGAACGTGCACGGCAACAACGTGCGCGTGAACTTCAATCACTACGGCTGCTTCGGCGCGGGCTGGTACGGCGCGCATCCCGGCGCGTGGTCTGCCGCCAGCTGGGCGACCGGCGCCGCCTGGCGCGCGGCCACCTGGGGCGCGCTCGCTCCGTGGTGCGGCATTGCGGCCGCCCCGGTCTACTACGACTACGGCAACACCGTCGTCTACCAGGGGGGCGACGTCTACGTGAACGGCGACGATGCCGGCACCGCGAGCGGCTATGCCCAGCAGGCCACGATGCTCGCCGACGAGGGGGCGCAGGCCCAGCCCTCGGCGGAGGACCAGTGGCAGCCCCTCGGCGTCTTCGCCCTCGTCGAAGGGGACGAAAAATCGTCTGACAACATCTTTCAACTGGCGGTCAACCAGTCCGGCGTGATCCGCGGCAATTACTACGACGCCGTGACGGACGAGACGACGCCGGTTTCCGGTTCCGTCGACAAGCAGTCGCAGCGGGCGGCCTGGACAATCGGCCAGAAGCAGAACCGCGTGTTTGACTGCGGCATCTACAACCTGACGAAGGACCAGACGCCGGTGCTGGTGCATACGGGGGGCGACAAAACCGAGCAGCTCCTGCTGGTGCGGCTGCAGCAGCAGGACGGGCAGACGGGACAGTCGGGCCAACAGTGACACGCCAACAGGTGCGTAGCAGCCGCCGACCGGAACAGTGCGGACCTCCTGGTGACGTTGGAGGAGGCGATCCGGTCGGCGCCGCGGCGGCAGCAGGGACGGGGCATCGTTGCCGCCTGGTCCACAGGGGACGCCGTTCGCGGCACTGCGGGCAGCGTGATACAATCCATTCCCGGGCCGCAGTCCGCTCCAAATTGCGTGCAGCCATGAGTACCGCGCAGACACTCCCGGAAATCGACTACCCGGAATCGGACGGCAGACCGATGGGCGAAACCGACCTGCACCGGCTGTGGATGATCCGCATTTATGACCTGCTGAGCTGGCGCTATCGGGGGCAAAAAGTCTACATCGGCAGCGACCTGCTGGTGTATTTCACGGAAGGCCGGCCGAAGGATTTCGTCGTGCCCGACGATTTCGTCGTGCTCGACTGCGACCCCGGACCGCGGCGGACGTTCAGGATCTGGGAGGAGGGGCGCTCGCCGGACGTGGTGTGGGAGGTGACGTCGCGCAGCACGCGCCGCAAGGACATGGGCTTCAAGCGGCAGACCTACGCCCGGATCGGCGTGCAGGAACTGTTTCTGTTCGACCCGACGGCCGATTACCTCCGCCCACCGCTGCAGGGGTTTCGCTTTGTCGACGGTCAATGTGAACCAGTCGCCCAGGCCGCCGACGGCGCTCTGCAGTGCCGGACGCTTGGTCTCACGCTCCGTCTGGAATCCGACGGCCTGGCGATGTTCGACGCAACGACGGGCGAGCGCCTGCTCACCGAAGCCGAGTCGCAACGGCTCCAGACAGAATTCGAGCACAACGCGATGGAATCCGAACGCGCGGCCAAGGAGTCGGAGCGCGCCGCGAAAGAGGCCGAGCGGGCAGCGCGGCTGGCGGCTGAGGACGAAATCCGGCGGCTGCGCGCCGAGTTGGCCCGACTTCAGCCACCAGAGTAGGGCCGTGCGTCTGTTGGCAGGCGTCAGAAGTGTGTGATGAGAGGAGGCATTCTTCGATGTCGGACACATCGGATAATCGCCCCGTCAATGCGCAGCCGGGTGCTGCCCGTCGCCGGAAAGCCTGCCTCCGGCTGGCCGTGATCCTGACGCCCGTCCTGGCGTGGTTGTTCTGGCAGGTCGCTTCGGACGACGGCCGTGAGGAGGACCTCCAGGGAGTTGCCGATCGCACGGGGCCATCCCCCCGGGATTCCCGACCGTACATTCTTCCGCAGATCGCCCCGACTCGTTTTCGCAACGCCTCGCGAGAGGTGGAGTACGTCGGGAACCGCGCCTGTGTGGACTGTCATCCCGACGAGCACGAATCGTACCTGCAGACCAGCCACAGCCGTTCGCTGGAACCCGTCGTCGTTGCGCAGGAGCCGCCGGACGGCGATTTCTTCCACGAATTGTCCGGCCGCCATTACCGGGTCTACCGCGACGGAGAGACGTTGAGACTGCAGGAATACATCGAGGAGGACTCGGGGGACCGCGTTGTGCTGGTTGATCAGCCCGCACAATACGCCCTGGGTTCGGGCAACCATGCGCGGATGTATTTCGTGAAGATCGGCGATTATCTGGTCGAGTCCCCGATGACCTGGTATCCCCGCCGCAAGGTCTGGGGGATGTCGGCCGGGTTCGAACTGGACCCCCAACAACAGGGGTTCGGCCGCGAGGTGAGCGCGGGTTGTCTGTATTGCCACGCGGGGCGCGTCGCCACGATGGGAGCCAGCGATCTGCGAATGGAGGTCGAGGAACTGGCGATCAGTTGCGAGCGCTGTCACGGTCCGGGCGCCCTGCACGTCGCGGAGCGGAAGGCCAACCGGCCGGTTCGGGACGGACTTGACGACTCGATCGTCAATCTGCGGCATCTTTCGCGCGAGCGGCAGGAAGATGTCTGCTCGCAGTGCCACCTTTCCTCATTGGCCGACGTGAACGTCCACGGCCGCAGCGTTGAGGACTTCCGTCCCGGCATGAGGATGTCCGACTTCCGCGTGAGCTATCGGGTCGACCGGCCGGAATCCGCGAGAACGGTGAGCGGACAGATTGAACAGATGAGGCAGAGCCGTTGTTACATCGAATCGGAGTCGATGACCTGCTTCACGTGCCACGACCCTCACACATCTCCCGGGCAGGCGGCCGGGATCGGGCATTATCGTCAGACCTGCCTGAACTGCCATCCCGGGGATTCGTGCCGCGCATCGGCCGGCGCGCGGGCCGGAACGCAGCCGGCCGACAACTGCATCTCCTGCCACATGCCGAAGGGGCCGACCGATATCCCCCATTTCTCCTTCACTCACCATCGGGTGGGAATTCACGAGGATGCCTCGGGGAAAATCCGATATGTCGAAACGGACCGGCTGGTGCCGGTCGCCGGCATCTCCCATCTGCCCCCACTCGAACAGCGACGACTCATCGGACTGGCCAACGATCAGTTTGCCGGGAACCTGGCGGGAGGGCTCGATGATGAGTTTCGATACGATGCCTCGTATCGCGCGCTGTCGGACGTGTTCCGGAATCGGGCGCGGCAGGTCCTGACTGAAGTCCGTGCCGCGGGCGTGAAAGACCCCGATGTGGAACTCTTCTTCAGCCGCGCCCACTGGCGAACCGATCCGGCACGCTGCATCCTCCATGCAGAATCGGCGCTGCAGTCGCCGACCATCCCGCCGGCGCTTCGGAGGGCGGCGCTGTTCAACCTGGCGTCCTCGTACTTCGATCAGGGTCGCTGCGATCGGGCGCAGCCTTACCTGGAAGAACTGGTACAGCAGGAGCGAAACGAGATCCCGCTGATGCTGCTGGGGATCTGTCATCAGAAGCAGGGCGACCTCGAGGGAGCCGTGCGGCTCGTCAAAGAGGCCATTGCCGCCGATCCGACCCGGGCCGACCTGCACACGTTCCTCGCGTCCGTTTGTCATCAGAGGGGCGATCAGTCCGAGGCGGAGAAGCACCTCCAGCGCGCCGAACTGCTGAGCCGGCGGATCCCGCAACCCCGATAGCACGGTGATGTCAGCACAATGGGATGCGAAACGGGGCGGGCGACATTTTCGATTTGTACCCGGCAGCCTTCTCAGCCAGGATGGCCGGCATGAACAGCGCCGCTCCGGATACCGACGCACCCGACGCCGAGCCCGTCCGGACCGCGGCCGACGATGATTGCCGGCTGCCGCGCGCCGACCAGACCCGCAACCTGCTCATCTTTGCGGCCAACTGGGCCATCCTGTACCTGGCCTCGCCGGTGACCTACGTGGGGATCGTCCACGCGGCGCTGATCCGGCGGCTCGGGTTCTCCGACACGCTGGCCAACCTGCCGGCCAGCGTCTACCTGTGGGCCAGTGTGTTGCCCGTCATTGTGGCGTGGTACTTCCCCCAGGTGCGGCTGCTGCGGCGGCTGGCGGTGGGGGCGTTCCTGGTGATCGGCGGGGCGGGGTTGCTTGTCGCTCTGGCATTACTCTGGCTGGGACCGCGCGGCGTGCTGGCCATGCTCGTGTTGCACGCCACGGTGCTGGGATGCGCGATCGGGGTCGTCTCGACGTGCCAGTGGGAGATGGCCGGCCGGGGCATCTCTGAGCGACGGCGCGGACAGGCGCTCGGCCTGGCGTTCGGACTGGGGCCGGTGCTGGCCGTGATCTCATCGCTGGGATCGCAGGTGTTGCTCGCCGGAAAGGTCGAAGGGATTGATCTCCCGATGACGCTGCCGCAGGTCTCATTCCCGGCCAGTTACGTGAGCCTGTTTGGCGGCAGCCTGTTCGTCATGCTGCTGGGGGCCGTGAACTCCAGCCGGTTCGTCGTGCCCCTGCCGGCCGTCGAAATCGAGCGGGAGCCGTTCCTGCCGGGGACGTTCGGCGGACTGGCGGCGTTTCTGCGGCACCGTTGGTCGCTGATCGCCTCGCTGGCCTACATCGGCGTCTATTCGGGGCACGAGGTGCTGCAGAATGTTTCTCTGTA
>CAZWGW010000593.1:0-5052 GCA_964633565.1 uncultured Planctomycetaceae bacterium | reverse complement strand
CTGTATTCCGTCGTGACGCTCGTGGCCGTAGGTGGGCGCGCGGCATGGCGGCGTTGCCGCGGGGAGTCGCCCTGGTGGCAGACGCAGAATCCCGGCCCGTCCACTGTGCCGGCGCCGCTGCGCCGCCGGATTCACTGGACCTGGTATCCTGTCGCGGGCATCGTCTTCGCGCAGCTTGTGGTCTACGGGCTGGCACGCCTGCCCGAGGACTGGGACACGCTGGCATATCATTTGCCGATCGTGGACCACTGGATTCAGTACGGGGATTTGTATTCCAGGGACTGTGCCTTCTGGTATGTGCCGGGGAATAACGAGCTGCTTGGTTACTGGTTTGTCGCCCCGTTCTCGGGGGATTTCTGGATTCACCTGAACAACGTGCCGGCCGTGGTGCTGCTGTCGAGCAGCGTGATCGCTGTGTCCGAGGTGCTGGGGCTGACGCCGCTGACACGGGGACTGGTGCTGTTGTGCGTGTTGTGTACGCAACCCGTTTTGCGACAGATCGCGTCGGCAGAAAATGACGTGGCGGTGTCGGCGCTGTTTCTGGCCGCCCTGCTGTTCGGATGGCGTTGCCGGCAGCAGCCGACCAGTCGCGGGGACCTGGTGTGTCTGACGCTGTCCGTGGGGTTGCTGGGGGGGATCAAGTACTATGCGCTGGCGTACGCCGCGATTGCCGCTGCCTTGCCCGTCCTGTGGTGGCTGGCAAGGCGGCAACCCCGCGCCGCGCTGCGTGTGCTGGGAAGTGCCGCTGCGGGGCTGGTGCTGCTGTGCGGATTCTGGTACGCGCGCAATTACGTGATGTCGGGTACGCCGCTGTACCCGAAAGGCCTTCCGGGCATGCCTGGACCCTGGGACGAGATCCGTCCGAACCTGCAGTCGAGCACGATCCTCTGGTCGGGCCGCGCAGAAGTCTGGCCCAGACTGGCTGGTGCGTGGATCAGCCAGGCGGGACCGGTGACCGCCGCGGCCATGTTGTTGTCGCCGGTGCTGGCGGTCGTGCTCGCCTGGAAGAGTCGCCAGGATGTCCGCGCACGGTGGTGGCTGCTGGCCCTGGCGCTGGCGGGAGGCGCCTACGTCGTGACGCCGAATGCGGTCGAGACGGTTTCGGGAACAATGAACATGTTGACGTTGCAATACCACCCTGTGCGGTTCGGCGGCCCATTTCTGGTGCTGTGCACGATGGCGGCCGCGATGGTCGCGGGATCCGTCGTTCGCATCCGGGCGCCCGGAGGGTTAGTGCATCGCGGCCTCAAGTCGGCTGCCGTGCTGATCGTCTCGGTTCAGGTGATGTGGCATGTGTTGCCCCTGTTCGGCGTCTGGTTCTCCGGCGCACCAATCTGGCCGGATCCCGGCAAGACAATGCCTCTGGCAATGCTCACACTGATGGTCGACGCCGGAGTGGGTCTGTTGCTGTACTGCCGTTATGTGCCACTGCGTCCGCGATACGCGAGGCGGGTGGGCGTCGGCCTCTCAATCGTGGGTTTCGGACTGGCTTCAGGGATCTTCGGCACGCGCTGGCACAAGTATTACGATGTTCACTTCTGCCAGGTGATGTTGACGGAGGTGTACGAGTTGCTGGGGACCGAAACCGGGATCAATGCGGGCGACCGGCTCTGCGTGTGCGATTACCGTTACTATCCCTGCCTGGGATCAAGGCGGCAGCGGAGCGTCTGCAGGCCGTTGCGATTGAAGGACAGGCAATCGTTCGAAGCCTACCTGGCGGAGGAGCGCGTGACGCACGTTCTGGTCCCGGTGCGTGACACGCATGACAGTCAAGCCTATGCGGGAGCAAGAAAATGGGTGCTGGCGGATGCGAGCCGTTACGAGTTGCTGACCACCGCGGCGCGGTATGAACTCTACCGGAGAATACCGCAACATTGACGTCGAGCGGCGATTGGGAGTCGTTCAGCTGTGGACATTCGGGTGAGGCGAACCATGCACGCGCTGACGATCCTGATGCTGTTGGGCGCAGACACTGGCGAGTCTTCGGCAGAGCGGAACGACGGCCTGCCGGCACGATTTGAACGGAGTCTGGCGGGGAGTCTGACCCCGGAACTGCTGACATTCGGTCAGTGTCCGACGACGGAGATCCAGTCGGAGGAATCGGGTCTGCGGCTCAGCGTGTACGCCGCTCACGAGGGACAAACCGGCGTCGGAATGTGTCCGCGACTCCAGATTTCCGGGGACTTTGAGATTACATTGTCCTACGCCCTGCTGTCGGTCGAGCGACCTGACACCGGGTTCGGCGCCGGGGTCAAGATCTGGGCCAGGATCGGCGACCCGCAGCAGCATGCGATTACGCTGGCGAGATTCCGATGCTCCGATGATGAAGACCGGTTCGTTGCGCTGAACGCAAGCTGGGACGGCGCGCGCAATCAGAGGGAGCAGCAGGCCCTTGCCGCGACGAAACCGGACGGTCGATTACGGTTGTCGCGGACGGGGTCGATCCTGACATACGCTGCTGCCGACGGAGAGGACGGCGAGTTCAGAGACTTTCATGTGACCGAGATTGGAACAGGGGACATCACTTCGCTGAGAATACAGGCGACCGCATCCGGCGGCGCCGTGCCCGTCGATGTCCGCCTGCACAACCTGACCATTCGCGCCAATCGACTCGACAATCGCGCCGTGGGGTCGGCAGCGTCAGGCGGAGTTGACAAGCTGTGGATTGTCGGGATCGTGAATGTCGTGGTTGTCGCCGTGATCCTGGTGGTGCGGCGTCTCATGCGCCAACGGCGGGGCCCGGATTCGCCCTCGACCCAGGGACCGACGAATTGACACGCTGTCCGCCCGAGGTGTCCCGCACATTCGACGGGCGGGCGAGTGCGCGCGGGAAAGCCCCGCGGGGTTGGCGCAACGCCGGGGACGGAGTCTCACCGGAGGCGGGGATGCCCGCCGAGCCCCCTGCGCAGTCAGGCATCACGGTGAGTCTGCCTGCGTCAGGCCGTCCACGGGGGCCAGGGGCCGTGGTACCGGATGCGGGGGCTGGTCCGGCGCCCGGAGGCGTCGTTGTCGCGTTCATAAAGACGGATGCGGTGCATGGCGCGGCTGGAGCAGGCGGATACGGAGAATCACTATTTCATATATTATTAACAATATACATTGAACAATACTTTGTGTGTCGTTAAAGTGTTACTGACAATCGATCGAGCATCTGCTGTGCGGTCTGTGAGAGTCACCAAGTCGTGCTGATGTCACACATCGTCGTGCAGTGCGTATTGGTGTGCAGGAGCCGGAAGGCACTGTGTGTGATTGTCGCGCGGCTGTCCGCGGTGTCACACAGGGAGTGGGAGGAGGCAGATGAAGCCGTTCTTCATAGTCGGTTGTCCGCGCTCCGGAACGACGCTGCTGCAAGTTGCGCTCAATCGGCACAGCCGCATCCTGATTCCCCCGGAGACAAAGCTGTTTTACTATTTTCACGGGATGCCGGGATGGTTGCGCCGGCGGCACCTGGCGCGGTTGAATCGCGATTTGCGGGTCGAGCTTCCGGCGTCGCTGGCGGGGCGCGAAGTTGATTCGCGTACGGTGTACGTGCAGCTTGTGGACGCGTATCGGCGCCGGACGGGCAAGTCGGGAGCCACACATTTTGGCGAGAAGACGCCTGAACACACAGCGCGGATCGCATCGATCCGCCAGGTGTTTCCCGAGGCGCCGATCCTCTTTGTTTATCGCGACGGTCGCGACGTTGCGGCGAGCCTGACGCGCGTGCCGTGGATCCAGTGCAATCACCTGTCCGCAGGTGCGGTCTGGTTGTGGTATTTCGCGTACTACGTTCGCTGGCGCAAGGCGAACGATCCGCACATCCATTTTGTGCGATACGAGGAACTTGTCGCCAACCCGGAGATCGTGTTCACGGCGCTGCTGGAACGCCTGGGACTGGATCCGGAGCCGGCGGTGTACGACGCCGAGGGAGACGTGGTGGGGGCGATTCCGGAGCGGGAGCGTGGCTGGAAGTCGGAGGCGGCCAAGCCGATCACGGTGGCGCATATGCAGAAATGGCGGCAGGCGTTGAGCGCGGCAGAGGTTGCGGACCTGGAGGCGTTTTGCGGTCCGGCGCTCGCCGAACTGGGTTATCCCCTGGTGAAAGCGCACCGGCCGCCGACGTGGTCGCAGCGGGCGCGCCTGGGAGCCGCCGTCGTCCGCGCGATTGCCTCGCTCCCGAAGGAATGCCTCGTGGCGGAGGCGACTGCGCTGTTCCGGCCGCGGCGTCGCGGGGTGCCGGGTGCGAGTGGAGAGGTCCATCCGCGGGATTTCAGCACGTTGCCGGAATACAGCGAACGAGAAACCGGCACGGAGCGCGCGGACGGGGCCGTTGAACTGGCCCACCACACCTGGCATCAACCCTGGTCGAGAGTGTCGAAGGGGACGTGAGGTGACAATTGACTCGGACGGATTCAGGGCAATCCTGGTGGGACTGTCGGACCTGGTTGTGCTGGCCGGTGTCGGCCGGTTTGCGAACCGCGGGTGGCCGGGCGCACCCGTGGCCGTCCGGATTTCTGCGGGCCTCGTCACATTCTGGGGCCTGATCGTCGGCTGCGCCCTGCCGCTGGGCGGGGTCGGTCACCTGGAGCCCCGGAACCTGTACAGTTTCGTCCTCATGGTGTCGGTCGGGTTCCTGTTGCTGGACCCGCCGTCGACGCGTCACGCGGTCGAATCCGCGTCAGCCCCGCGAGGATTTGGCCCGTCAGCGGCGCGCGCCGGACTGCTGCTGATCGGCGTGGCATATCTGGTCCATGTCGCCGTGTACGGCATCTACCCGCTGCCGACGGATTGGGACTCGATGGCGTACCATATTCCGATTGTCGACGGCTGGGTGCGGCACGGTCACCTGTGCTCGCGCGACGCGGCATGCTGGTTCTTTCCGGGGAACAGTGAGCTGTTGGCATTCTGGTTTGCAGCGCCGTTCTCCGGTGACTTCTGGATCAACCTGAACAACCTGCCCGTCGTCGGGTTGTTGGCGGTTTCGACGTATGCGTTGAGCCAGGTGCTGGGGCTATCGCCGGCAGGTCGATGTGCGGCCCGTACTTGGTCGGCGCCTTGAAGAGGCCGGCCATC
>CAZWGW010000592.1:0-5053 GCA_964633565.1 uncultured Planctomycetaceae bacterium | reverse complement strand
GTCGTACTGCTGTTCGGGGATCGCCTTCTGCTCAAAAAGGGCCTGTGTCCGTTTCCACTCCGCCTCGGCCTGCTGCACTTTGACGTACGCGAGTTTCGCTTCAGCACGGGCCACGTCGCGGCTCTCGGGCCGGGCGCCGTTAACCAGCCGTTCACGCTCCGCGTGCGCCAACTGCAATTGGGCTTCCGCTTCACAGACCTTCTGCTGCCAGAGGGCGTCGTCGAGTTCCGCCAGTACGTCCCCCTTGGCGACCGTCTGCCCTTCTGCAACAGCGATCGTGCGGATCCGCCCGGCCAATTCGAAATCCAGCGTCACTTCGCGGTGCGCTCCTTCCACGACCCCCGCCGCGAAGATGCGACGTGGGGTACGCACCGGATCGTTGAGCGGACCGAACGATGGCGGCGGCGCCTGGTCGAACGATACGAAACCGGTGCCAAACAGCCCCGCGGCTGCCGCCCCGATAAAGCAGATGAACGTAAACCATTTCATGGCCGCCCCTCCCAGGCAGTCGACACCAGTCCGGCGCGATCGAGGTGCATTCTCGGGACAGCCGGCGAAAGACCCATTTCCGCGTCTGAGTCCGTTTCTGTGCTGACAATGCGCCCATCGGCGAGCGTCAAAATCCGGTCCGCCAGCGAGAAGATCCGGTTATCGTGAGTGACGACGATCACCGTCTTGCCCAACTGGTCGGACAAGCCCTTGAGCATCTGCATGGCGTTGAGCCCCGACTCAGCATCCAGCGATGCGGTCGGCTCGTCCGCAAGGATCAGTTCCGGGTCGGCGGCGAGCGCCCGGGCTAACGCCACGCGCTGCCGCTGGCCCATGCTGAGTTCCGAAATGCGGTGCTGGGCGCGGTCGCCGAGTCCCACCAGCTCAAGGAGCTGCAACGAGTCACGGCGCGCCTCCGGGGCCGACTTGCCCAGCAGATCGAAAACGACGCGGACGTTTTCCCATGCCCTGAGGCCGCTGAACAGGTGAAATCTCTGAAACACAAACCCGATCCGGCGCAGGCGAAACCACGCTTGCTGCTGCGGCGAGAGGCGAGTTACGTCTTCGCCGAACAGCTTGAGGGAGCCGCCGTCCGCGCTGAGCACACACCCCAGGATCGACAGGAGGGTGGTCTTGCCGCTTCCGGAGGGGCCGACCAGGAACACACATTCGCCCGGAGCTACCTGCAGATCGATCCCGCGCAGCACTGGCGTGGTCAACCGCCCGGTGCGGTAGACCTTTTCGAGCTTGCTGGTCTGGACTGCCAACGCGGACATGGGACGAATGATTCAACCTTGCAGAACGATGGCCGGATCAATGCGCCGAATCCGGGCCGCGGGGAGGATGGTGGACAGAAGACAGATGCCAAACACGACCACGACACCCCCAATCAGCAGTTCGATGGGGATCTCGATGGGCGAGACGGGAGTCGACATCGTGCGCTGCATCGTCAGCACGAGCGCGATCCCGATCACCGATCCTGCGGCGGCGACCGACAGTGCCTGTGTCGTGACGACGGCCCCCACCTGCCGGTCCTCGGCGCCGATGGCCTTGAGCGTCGCGTAGTCGGTCAAATGATCGAGGGCCAGCGCATACAGGCTCTGACCGACCATCATGAGCCCCACGAGCAGACCCAGCAATGTGGCCGCCCCGAAACTGATGCCGATGCCCGTCCGCTGCAGGAAGTAGTCCTGCGACAGGCGGCCGAACTCGGCAGCAGTGTACACGTCCATTTCCGGAAGCTGCTGCCGGATGGCCGAGCGCAATGCGGCGATGTCGGCACCCGGTGTGGCGCGGACCAGAAAATAGGAGCAACTCCCGACCGGACCGCCCGACAATCGACGGGCATTCTCCAGTGTGGCAAACAGATAGGGAGTCGTCAGGAACCCGAGAATGCCGTGAGTCTTTGCCACCACCTTGGCCCGGCGGCCATTGACTTCCAATACCTCACCCATCTGCGGGTCGCCGAGTTTTCGAGCGTCGAGTTCGTCAATGCTGATGCTGTCCGGGCGCAGCAATTCGTCGCGGCTGCCTGCCACAAAGGACCAGCCGCCGCCCAACTTCGACTGTGGGTCAGCGCCGATAATCCAGACATCTTCGTAGCCGCCGTCCGGCAGGGTCGCGATCCCCTTGGCGACGAGATACGGCTCAGCCGTTTTAATGCCCGGCAGTCCCTTGATCCGATTGAGGCGGGCTTCGGGAATGTTCTGGGCGAAATCGACGTTTTCGACGCGGCGATGCGCGACCCAGAGGTCTGCCTCGCAGTGGTCCGTCAGCAGGCTCGCCTTCCGAATCAGCCCGAAATACAGCCCCCCCTGGATGTCCACCAGCACCAGCGAGAACACCACCCCCACCAGCGCGGTCAGCGCCTTGCCGCGGTCGGTCAGCAGGGTCTTAAGGGCGAACCAGAACATCCGGGGACTCCGTTCAGCCGCCGTGCGTGTCAGGCCACGACCGGCGGAGGTGTGCCTTCAGGCATGGGCCGCGAGGATTTCCATCGGCGCCCAACCCGATTCGCCCACCAGCGCCGGTTCGGCTGCCGCGGCTTGGTCATTAAACCCGAAATACGCATCAGGTTGGCGACGCGGCAGCATTTCGGGGAGCAACCGCCGGCACTGCTTGTAGGACAGCTCGTAGAGCGCCTGCTTCCCGGAAGGGCCCAACTGGAAGTCAATCCCCCGCGAATGTCCCACGTTGATACACAGGTCGTAGTCCCAGTCCGAGGCGGCGCCGTGCGAATCAATGCTGTTGCAGACGATCTCGGCGATACAGCGAATGTAGCGGGCGAGGTTCAGGCGGCCGCCCGGCGGCTGCGACCCGTTCCGCTCGCTGACCATCCGCACCACGGCGGAGGGATGTCCGGCATCGGCGAACAACTGCCGCCGCGCCGTGCGCGTCAGGCAGCCATCCACGAACGCGCGGCCCGCGACGCGGCGCACCGCAAACACGCCCGGTATGGAAATCGAACAACGCACCGCAGTGGCAACCTTTTCTTCCGGCGTGGCCGAGTTCGAGAAGACGACCGCCTCACCCGTGGACGCGTCCGTGGCGACGACGGCCAGCGGTACATCGAGGTCCCGAAACCGGCGACCGCGCAAAACATCGTCGAGCCAATACTCGAAAACGGCCCCGGCGCACAGCCCGAATCCCGTAAACAGCCCCAACGGACGCCGGTCCAGGAACCGGCTGTAGTCGGTGTGCAGCATCAGGTGGTAGGCCTCCGGCTGCGAGTAACCCGCGGCCCGCACGGCTGCGACGAGGCTCCCCGCCGACACGCCCGCCCAGGCGGCGACCCGGCCCCCGGCATCCTCAATCGCCCCGAGCGCCCCCACGTGCACGGCAACACGTGTCCCACCGCTCTGCAGGAACACGTTCAGGTCCATGATTTCGCCCTCAACCGCCAAACTGCGGTATGTCCGGTTCAGGCTCCTTCCCGCCTGCTGGGCGCTTCGTGCGCCGCTCAGTACTGCTGTTCAGAGGCAGGCTGCGGCTTTCACGCCGAGCTTCAGTATTCGTTCCAGTCCGACTCCCGAGCCGCCGACTTCGTCCGCGTCCAGATGCGCCGTGAACGGCTCGAAATAGGCGGCCACATCGAATGGCATGGGACGCGATTGCAGCGCCTCTTCCTGAACCCGCACGCCAAAACAATCGTCGTAGTACGGCGGCCGCGTCTGATCCACCTCGGCAAAATCGAGTGCGGCGGCGACGGCCGGCGCGCCGCGCACCGACGGGTAACTCGTCTGGCGGCCGAACGGGCGGAAGCCCATCATGCGCCGATAGAACAGGGCGTGCCGCGGGTGCGTCACGATCAACAGCCGCTCGACTCCCTGGAAGCGCGCATGTTGCGCGACCAGCCGCATCAGGCGCACGAAGACGTACAGGTAATCCGTCGTCTCGAGTTGCTCGGTCGCGAGACAGGAGACCTCCGCAAACCGCACTCCCTGCGTTCGCGCCGCTTCGACTTCGGCCCCGTACACGATCTCCATCGGGATGCCGGCCGACGAGTCCCGGATCAGCGTCAGCGTGCCGATCGTCTCCCCCTTGTGGCGCGCGATGAGCGTGCTCGTCGTTTCCAGCAGGTGGTAGGGCGTCAGTCGCATCTGGCACGTGCGCGGCTCCGAGAGTCCGGCGCGCACGTAGCTGTCATAGACGAGCGAGAATGCGTCCTGCCACTCCGGCAACGTGTCAGCGATCTTGCATTCCATGCCCAGCAAGGGATGCCGCTGCGGGAGCTTTGTCATGGCCACCGAAAACATGGATGCCGCCTTTCTGCGGAGATTCCGCAGCAGGGTTCCGCCACTGGGATGTGCGTGGGGACACGGGAATTGACGTGCTGATATGCTTCCCAAGGAATGCATACCCCGTGCTCAGGTGGGTGGGACCCGCAGCTTTACCCAGTTTTCTCAGTCAGCGCATTTTGCGACGCACTGAAAGCGGGAAAAGCGGAGGCTGCGGATTAGATCGACTACGCCGAAGGAGGTCCAGAAGAGTTTTCACCTTCGGCAGCCGGAGATTGGCCCATTTGGACCGGCGGGCAGAACAGGCAAAGACTTAGGACAGTCGGACATCTATGGGCGACGACGAGTCCATTCGTCGAAGAAGCAGGGTTTTGGATCACGTCGCGTCGCTACCTCCAGCCAGCAAACCGGTCGCACAACCTTGAGAGAAATGCCCGCTATTGAGATCGGTTATCTCCCGACGGGCGGAATACTATGAGTAACCCATTCTGAAGGCAAGAAGATTCGTGAAATTCTGTGGATTTTGTCTAGATTGGCACGGAGACTCCGGCGACCGGTGGGCCGGCACACCCGACCGGCCCGGAAACTGTCGGCTGCGAAGTCCCTCCCGGAAGGATTGAATGTCATCCCCAGACCGCATATCGATCAGTGCAGCATCGGCCGGCGATTCTCGCGCGCCACGATGGGCCTGCTGTGCCTGGATCAGCCGCGCGCTGCTGGTCTGCGGCGTGTGGCTTGTGTCAGCCCCGTTGCCATTCACTCTGCCTCGGATCAGTGTTCCGCAAGTGGATGAGCGCCTGGCGGCGCCAGTTAGTTCAGCCCTGGCC
>CAZWGW010000591.1:0-5055 GCA_964633565.1 uncultured Planctomycetaceae bacterium | reverse complement strand
CGTCGTTGCCCAGGTTCACCTGCACCAGACTGACCCCCGCCTCGACCAGCCGCCGGGCCATCAGCAGCGACCAGCCGAACGAGTTGCGGCCGTATCGGTCCTGCAGGTCGTCGGGAGCGGCGTGCACGTCGAGCGCGCGGTGCACGCCGCCGCTCGTGAGGAGCGAAACGGCCCCTTCGCGATATCGATCGAATTCACCGCCGGCTGCCGTACGATCAAGCATCGCCTGCTGCCCATCCACTGTCCGCAGCAAGGCCAGGCGCTGCGTGAATCGGTCTTGAAGTACGCCGTGCGGCAATTCCAGACGCGGCGCCTCGTAGACATAGTCGGGAAGCTTGACCGGCCCGTCCCAGCGCTGAAACGCATACTCGGGCAGCGCGCCGTGGACGTACGTCGCGTCCTTGAACCGGCTCGCCTCGATGAACCACGGATCGTGCCGCCAGCCCATCTGCCCCGCGAACTGGCCGGGAATGGTGCGGCCCGTTACGTGGACCAGTTTCTCAGGCACCACGGCAGCCGGCGGGAGGTTGTTCCGCGGCGGCACGACACCTGTCACGACCGACACAATCGACGGGAAGTCGTGCGGCGTCGGCTTGTTGGAACTGAAACCGCGGGGGGTCTCGGTCCGCCCGGTGAGCATCACGTGATGCCCGATCGAGTGCTCGTTGTAGGGGTGCGTCAGCGAACGGACGAGCGCCCATTTGTTGCTCCGCGCGGCCAGCAGCGGCAGATGCTCGCAGACGTGGACGCCCGGTGTGCGCGTGTCGATCGGCGCGAACTCGCCGCGGATGTTCTCAGGGGCGTCCGGTTTGGGGTCGAAACTGTCGTGTTGCGCGAGGCCGCCGGAAAGAAAGATGTAGATGACGGCCTTGTGCCGCTGGAAAGGAACGCCGGCATCCGCCGCGAGCGAGCGTAATCCGGCGACATGGTTCACGCCGAGGCCGAGCAGGCTCGACGCACCCGCCTGCAGGACCGTGCGGCGCGCGACCGCGCCGTGATTCCATGCGGATGCGGATGGATTCATGTCCGGTCCCTTTCAGCCCGAGCACCGATTAAAGCTTACCACGCGGCGCTCGCGGGTGCACACATCAACTGCCGCTGATACACTGCTGCGAACGGGCACGCACGGCACATCCCCACATGTCGCGATTCCCATGTAGCTATCGCCTGCTCACGGCAGCGCTCCCGGACGGCGAACCGGTTGAATTGACTCCCGATCATCCGGAATCGTTCGTGCCGCAGTTTACTCCCGATGGCCGCACGGTGATCTTTGTGCGGCGCGACGGCGACGTCTATCGCGTCGACGCCGACGGCGGAAACCTGCGACGACTGACCGAAGGGAACGGCTATGTGGAATTCCGTCTGTCGGAGCAGGATCAGCATGGCTCGACCGATGGGCCGCAGATCTCGCCGACAGGCGGTCAGGTGGCCTACATCGCCGTGAAGGACGGCGTACCGAACGTCTGTGTGATGGATCTTGACGGGAGCGACCAGTGGCAGGTCACGTACCGGTCGGCGCCCTGCGGCCGGGTCCGGTGGCGGCCGGACGGGACCGAACTGGCCTTTGTGTCGTTCGAAGGGAAGCATCCGCAGTTGTTCGTGGTTGCCGCATCCGGCGGCGAGCCGCGGAAACTGACGGCCTTGGATGGAGCAGTGTACTTCGTCGAGTGGATGCCGTGATTGAGACAGGGAGTAGGGACTCGCGAACAGGGAATAAGCAATCGTGATAGGGAAGGAGGGGGGGATGATCACACGCCGTTCATTTCTGGCCGTGACCAGTGCGGGAATTGCGTCGACGTCACTGGCTGGAGCGTTTGCAGGGAACGCAGCCGGCGGTGGACGAATCAAAGTCGGTCAGATCGGCGTCGGCCATGCACATGCCTCCAAACTCGGCGTGTTTCGCAAGTCGCCGGACTACGAGGTCGTCGGAATTTCGGAGTCGGACGCTGAACTGCGGCAGCGTGCGGAATCACAGGAGGCCTATCGGGACCTGCCGTGGATGACGCAGGAACAACTGCTGAACGTTCCCGGATTGCAACTGGTCCTGGTGGAAACGCGCGTGAGGGACCTGCTGGCAGCGGCAGAAGCGTGCGTGGCGGCGGGCAAGCACGTGCATCTTGACAAGCCGGCCGGGGAGTCGCTGCCGCAGTATCGCCGTGTTCTCGACGCAGCCGCCCGGCAGAAACTCCTCGTCCAGATGGGCTACATGTACCGGTACAACCCGGCCGTGGTGCTGCTGAGGCAGTTCCTCGCCGACGGCTGGTTGGGGGAGGTGTTCGAAGTGCATGCCGTGATGAGCAAGGTCATTTCACCCGAAGGGCGGCGGCCGCTGACGGAATATCGCGGGGGCATCATGTTTGAGCTGGGTTGTCATATCATCGACCTGGTGTTGGGCGTGCTGGGCAAGCCTCAGGAAGTCATCCCGTACGCGCTGCATTCCGCGCCAACCAACGACGGACTGCTCGACAACACGCTGGCGGTGTTCCGTTACGAACGGGCGACCGCGACGGTCAAATCGAGCGCGCTGGAAGTCGAAGGCTTCGACCGGCGGCACCTGGTTGTGTGCGGCACGGAAGGGACATTCCACATCCAGCCGCTCGACGACCCTGCCGCACGCGTGGCGCTGTCGCAGCCGCGCGGGAACTACCAGCGCAATTATCAGGAGGTCACGTTTCCCAGGTACGACCGCTATGTTGGCGACGCGGCGGACATCGCAAGCGTGATTCGAGGCGAAAAGGAGCCGCTGTGCTCGTACGAACACGATCTGGCCGTTCAGACGGCGGTGCTCGAGGCAAGCGGCCTTGACGCCCAGTAAGGCGATTTGCTCCAGGTGGCCAGCCGCGCCCGGAATGCGAGCCCACGGTCAAAAAAATACAGCGCGGCCGATGCCATCGACCGCGCTGTGTTGGGCGCTTCCCGATTACTCGAGGATCTGACCTGTCCCCTCGACGATCTCCTTGATCTTCTCGGGTTTGAGTTCGTCCTTGCGCAGGGCGTGGTTGACCTTGACCTTCCCGCCGACCCACATCATTACCGTGACGTCGGCGTCTTCGGCGATGCTGTACTCGGGCGGTCCGGCGACCCCGTCAAAGACGGTGAGGGGCGTATGAGAGATCTTGTGCTCTTCCGCCAGCTTTTCGAGCGGAGCAGCCGCTGCATCGGCGTCCTCCGAAAGGAGGACCACGAACGCGGCCATCTTCTTCTCTTCGTTCTTACCAACCGTGTCGTCGATCTGCTTGACCAGACTGGCCAAGTCGTCGGTGATCTCGCGGGTGAAGATGTTGACCACCGGACGTCTGCCGTACCTTCAGCGATAACAGAGCGAGGTCCCCTTGGCGGGGCCCGTAATGTCCTTCACGTTGAAGGCGTGGGTGGAGTCACCCACCTGCAGGCCGGATTTGAGGTCTGCCCCCAGCAGCGCCGCTCCCGCGGAGACGGCAACGACGGCCAGGGACGACGCCAGCACTCTTCTCATGGCATGCTCCTTGGACAGGGTTTGACAAGACGCGTCACAGCGACGCATCAAAGCCCGTTGATTCTAGGCGATCGGCAACTCGGGCCGCAATGTTGAACGTTACACGTCGAGGCTCGCCGACGTCCGCTGCGACGCCGACATCCCGCAACAGAGGCCGATGGCTCCGGCCAGCAGCAATTTGCATGCGACCCAGAAACCGGTGTAGCTCGCGACGACCTGGGGCAGCAGCCGGGCCGCGACGCCCACGTCGAACATGCCGGCCAGCAGAAACAGCCGTGCGGCGATGTAGAAGATCTCTCCCAGCAGCACTGCGCCGATGGTTGCGACGGCGCTGGACAGTCGTGGTGTGAGCCGGAGGGCGATCGACTGTCTCAACGTCGCTCCCAGCGGCCATCCGAGGCAGGCGCCGACAATTCCGATCGCCAGCAGACCGATCATCGCAGAGAACTGGTTGATCTCGACCACCCTGATCTGCCACCGGTCCAGAGCGAAGTCGAGTAGGGTCCAGATCACGGCCCAGCCGGCTGCGACGAACAGGCCGGCCCCAGGCACGGCCAGGGTCGCGCCGAGGGTCGGCCGATTCAGTTCGGATTCCCGTTCGCGATGTTCCTCGGCCGCCGAAGCCACACATTGCGGACACAGTCGGGCCGGTCGGCCGTCGGCATAAATCAGCAGTGCATCCGGGGCGCCACAGTGAAAACAGCCGGCAGGCAGCGCCAGGTCCGTTGAGGCAATCGCCTCGGCGATGTCGGCCACGAGCCGCGGCGACGCGTCCGGCGGCAGTTTCTCGAGGTTGTAGAGTGAGAGCCACGCGTAGCCGTCCTCAAACGACAAGGCGGCCGCTTCGTCCGGGAGTCCCCGGGCGCGATCGGCAACTGTTCCGGTCTGAGTCCCGCGTGGATTGACACGGAAACCGCACAGGACGGCCGGCGGATCAGTCCCCAGCACGGTGAGCGTCGCCGGAACGCCATGCAGTTCGGCGATCGCAGTGTTTTCGTCGGCGGCAGTAAACCCCAGCGCATTGACCAACCCGAATATCAGATCCGTCGCGTCAGGCACGTTGTCACACTCGTGTACGGTCGGTCAGTTTTTCAGCAGGGCCACGACCTCCGCGGCCAGTTCGGGCGGCAACAGGCAGGTATCGTCCGATTCGGGGTTGAATAATACTCCGAACTCCGCAGGCAGACCGGCCATCAGTTCCCTGCCTCCGACGACAAACCCGGGTGCGTCGACTTCCTGGTCGAACAGGTCGGGCATTGCCCCGGCGAACAGGCCGGCGTGTTCAGTCGAGGAGAACGCAACGAGCACGGGGTAATCGTCGACCTCGGCCGTCATCGCTTCGTAGTCGTCGTCCTCTGCTTCGCCTTCGACCTGGAACAGGGTGAAATCCGTCTTGCGCAGAATCGCCGCGATGCGCGTGGCGTTCCCTTCCTCGACGATCTCCACGAATTGGCGCAGCGTCCTGGTCAACCTTCGTCCTCCTCGCGCAGTTTCGCCAGCACGCTGAAATCCTCCAGCGTCGTCGTGTCCTGACCGCCCTCGCGCCCCGCGGCGATGTCGCGCAACAAACGCCGCATGAT
>CAZWGW010000590.1:0-5056 GCA_964633565.1 uncultured Planctomycetaceae bacterium | reverse complement strand
GGGCGCAGAAGTACCTGCAGAAAGTGGCCGCACAGGGGAGCCTGATCCTGTTCACCGGCACCAAGCGGCAGGCGGCGGAGGCGGTGACGGAAGCCGCGACTCGCTGCGGCATGCCGTACTGCGCCGAGCGCTGGCTCGGCGGGACGCTCACGAACTTCCGCACGATCCGCTCGCGGCTGAAGCGGCTGGACGAGCTGGAAACGCTCGAATCGACCGGCGAAATGGGAACGTACTCCAAGAAGCGGCAATCGCAATTGGGGCGCGAACTCTTCAAAATCCGCCGGAACCTGGGCGGTATTCGCGAGATGAACCGCATGCCGGAGGCGGTGGTCGTCGTCGATCCGAACAAAGAGCACAACTGCGTGGATGAGTGCCGGTCGCTGGGGATCAAGATCGTCGCCTTGCTCGATACCGACTGCGATCCGGACATGGTGGACCTGCCGATTCCCGGCAACGACGACAGCATCCGCTCGATCCGCCTGATCCTGGGCCACCTGGCGGACGCCGTGGCGGCCGGCCGGGACACGATTCCGAGAAAGCACGAGGAACCGGAACGCGGGGAAGAGCCGAAGGCGATCCCCAGCATCCGTTAGACGACTGGCGGCCTGAACCGCGCCGGTGCGGGACGTGTCGCAACTGTCATTGGGCGGGGCGTGGGTGACCGCTCCCCGCCGCCCCAACAGCGATCCCAACGGGCCGCCCGCCTGGGTCGGCCCTTTTTCGATGGAGGAGGTTGTTTCCCATGGCCGAGATTTCTGCTGCCGCCGTGATGGCGCTCCGTGAAAAGACCGGACTGCCGCTGATGGAGGTCAAGAAGGCGCTGGCAGAGGCCGGCGGCAACGAATCCAAGGCCATCGAGGTCCTCAAGGCCCAGTTCGGCAAGGTCATGGAGAAGCGGGCCACTAACCCGACCGAAGAAGGGCGGATCTTCGTCAAGGTGGCATCCGACGGCAGCGAAGCCGCGATGGTCGAGCTGCAGTGCGAGTCGGCCCCGGTTGCCAGCAATGACGAATTCAATGCCCTGGGCAACGCCCTCGTGACGCAGTTGCTGACCGGCCCCGGCGCGGCGAGCGCCGATGAGCTGCTGGCGCAGCCGGTCCCCGGCAAAGGGGGGACGCTCCGCGCGATGTTCGAGGAGATCGTCAACAAGATCCGCGAAAAAATCGTCGTCGCCCGCGTCGCCCGCGTGAAGGGACCCGTCGGCTCGTACGTGCATCACGACCACAAGACGGCCGTGCTGATGCAGGCCGAGGGACAGGCGAACGACCTGGCGATCCTGCGCGATGTCGCGATGCACGTGGCCGCCATGAAGCCGGTGGTCACGCATGTCAACGAACTCGACCCGGCCGTCGTCAAGAAGGAGCGGGACCGGCTGGCCGACGAGGCGCGCAAGACCGGCAAGCCGGAGAACATCATCGAGAAGATCGTCGACGGCAAGATGCGCGTCTTCTACAAGGACGAAGCCGGCGTCCTGGTGGAGCAGGCGTTCGCCAAGGACGACAGCAAGAGCGTCAGCCAGGTCCTCGCGGAAAAAGGCCTCAAGGCGAAGGCCTTCACCCTGTGGGTCCTGGGGACGTAAGCAGCCGCGCAATCGGCTCCCCCTGACAGCGCAGGAGCGGCCGCCCGATCGGCGTCAGTTCCTCGAAGCCGTAATCGACCCCCATCTGCTGCAGGATGGTGGCGTACAGGTCCGGCACTTCGATCGGGTCGGCAGGGCCTTTGTTCCGGCTCTTGTCGGTGACCTCGGGATCGGTTGCGCCGATCAGGACTCCCGATTTGAGGCCGCCGCCGCCGACCACGCAGGAGAAGCCGTGCGGCCAGTGGTCGCGGCCGTCGAGCGGGTTGATCGTCGGCGTGCGGCCGAACTCGCCGATGCAGAGCACGATCGTCGATTGCAGCAGGTCCCGCGCGGCGAGGTCCTTCATCAGCGCGGCGAACGCCGGGTCGAGGATCTTCGCCTGCGTCTCGTGGCCGGTGAAGTTCTCGGCGTGCGTATCGAAGCCGGGCAGAATGACCTGCACCGCCCGCACGCCGGTCTCCACGAGCCGCCGCGCCACCAGGCACCCGCGACCGAAGTTGGTGTCCCCGTAGCCGGCCACGATCTCCTTCGGCTCGTCCTCGATCTCGAACGCCTTGAGCTGATCCGACGTCATCATCGTCAGCGCGCGCTCCACGACGTGCTGGTGCAGCGTCCCCTCGACGGCGGCGGTCCGACCGTGCCGGAAGGCTTTGGAGACGACGTCGAGGTTCGACAGCCGGCGGGCCTGGCGTGCATCGGAAACCCCCTGCCGCATGTTCTGCAGGTTGCGGCCGGCATCAAACACCCGGAACGCGTCGTATTCGTCCCCCAGATAGCCGCCCCGGGCCGCGGCAAAGCCCTCGGCGCCACCCAGCGAGACGTGCTGCGGGATCTCGACCGACTTGTCCGGCAGATTGCGGGTCAGGATCGCGCCGAGCGACGGGTGGACGACGGTCGGATCAGGCCGATAACCCGTCAGCACGAAGTACGTCCCGCGCTCGTGGTCCCCTTCCTTGGAGACGAGCGAACGGACGACCGACAGGTGGTGCATCTGCCCGGCCATTTGCGGGAACAGGTGCGCAATCCTCAGACCTGGGAGGGACGTTTCAATGGCCCGGGTCGGCCCGCCGTTCTTCGACTCCGGGTGCGGGTCCCACGTCTCAAACTGGCTGGGGCCGCCGGCCATCCAGAGAGTGATGAGCGACTTCGGCCGCTCCGTACCACGCCGGTCTGCGGCGCGTGCCGACATCGCCGGCAGCAGGAACGACAACCCCAGGCCGGAGGCGAGCTTGAGTGCGTCGCGGCGCGAACGTGGAGCACCGTGCCATACAGGATTTGAAATCTGAGATTTCAGATTTGAGATTTGGAATTTCAGATTCATCGCAGACATCCTCTTGCCTCCGAAAGCACACCCACTTCACCAGTCACCAAACCACCAACCGACCAAACCACCCCTTCAGTGATTCCACGAAAATTCCGGCGAGTTAAACAGCGTCCAGTACAGGTCCTGCATCACTCCCTCGGATTTCCGTTTTTCCTTCTCCGCCAGCTGCGGCAGGAAGCACTCTTTTTCCAGCGCCGTCGGCCGGCGGGTGAGGCAAACGAGGTAACTGGCATCGAGGCACTGCTCGGGTGTCGAAGCCATCCCGGCGATACGGCCCGGAGCCGACAGCGGACCGGTCTCGGTCAACTCGCGGGCGAACTGGCCGTTCATGCGGAGCAGTGCCTGCGAGATCGTGCCGACGCGGTCCTGCAGTTCGGCCTCTCCCGGGTCGCCAAATTCGTTGACGAAATTCTGTTCGCGGAAGAACCGTTGCGCCCGCACAAACAGGTGCGAGTTCTGATCGATCGTCGTGACGTGGTTGGCCTGCAGCATCGCGCCGATGACCTGTTCCGGACGGAGCCGCACCAGCGGGAAGACCGCCCAGCGGTTTTCGATCAGCTCGAGCTGCCGCTGCACCTCGCTGATCTGCTCGTCGGAGACGTATTCCAGATTATCGAGCGCGGACTCGACGGGATGGACCGACTCCAGCCGGAAGGCCTGTGACGCGGCGATCACCTGCACCAGCCGCCGCAGGTCGCAGCCGTGGGCGCGGAAATCGGCGCCGAGAAGGTCGAGCACCGCCAGTTCCTGTTTCGTGTCGGGACGGTCCGGATCGGGCAGGTCGTCGACGGGGCGGGGTTTCCAGACCGTTCCCTTCGACCAGTCGTCGTACTCCAGCACGCGGTGCGAATAGGGGCGGCCGAACATCAGGCCCCAGACCCGATTGGCGATTGCCCGTTCAAAGCGGCGATTGTCCGGATGGGTCACCCAGGCGGCCAGTTGCTCGCGGCGCGAGCCAGAGTCGGGGACCCACTCCGCCCCGAACGGCACCGTCGGCTTGACGATCCGCACTTCGTCCGCACTCTTGTCATCGACAACGTATTCCCCGAGTGCGTCGTAGACGTCAATTCCCCCCTCAGTACGACGGCAGATGAAGCGGACTTTAGGTTCCGCCTCGTCGCCCGGAGACTGTCGGATGACCCAGACCTTGTCCGGCTCGACGACTTCAATCCTGGCGGAATCGTTCAGCCCCTTGTCCTTTCTGCCGAAGGCGCCGCGCAATCGCTGTGAGACCTGGCATGCGACGAGGTCTCTGGCGGCCTCGTCGGGCAGTCGAAACAGCAGGCGGCTGTCGTCCTCGACGCCGACGAGCGACACGCGGACCTGCCCGTAGTGCGCCGTGAGGCCCTCGAACTCCGACTGTTTCCAATGATCGAACGGGTGGTCGTGGCACTGGGCGCAGTCGATGCGCTGACCAAGGAATGCGCGGACAGTGCGGCCGGTGAGTTTCTCATGGTCGAACTCGTCGTTTGCGAACACTCCCGTCAGGAAATTCACCTCGCCGTCCCCCGTCCAGACTCCCGTGCCGGAGATCATCTCGCGCACGATCTCATCGTAGGGGCGGTGCTCCTGGATCTGCTGGCTCAGCCAGCCGGTGAAGCGGTCGCGGCGGAAGATGATGAATTGGCCCCCCTCAACGCCGACGAGCGCGCGCGCCAGGCGCTCGGCAAAATAGTCGGCGAAGCGCTTGTCCTCCAGCATCGCCGTCGTCCAGTGGCGGAGCCGGTCAGGACGCTGGTCGGCCTCGAAGCGGCGAATCTCCTCCAGGGAAGGAATCGTCCCGTGCAGGGCCAGCGACAAGCGGCGGAGGACGCTCAGCTCATCCGCTGTTCCAGCCGGTTCGACCTGGGAGGCGGCCCACAACGATTCCATCCGGGCGTCGACTTCAGCCACCGCGGGAGTCAGGTCGTCGGGGATCGCGGTGCGCAGTCCGCCCGGTTCGTCCTGCAGCGGACTGCGGGCCGCTATTGCCGCCAGCCCCGCGACGAGCAGCACGACCAGCACGGGCGGCACAATGGTTCGAACCGACATGATGCATGCTCCGCGCGGCTGCGAACGTGGTTCGCTTCATCCGTCGGGATATTCTACATTTTTCCGACGGAAACGCGGGATCAATCAGCCCGCAGCCGCAGCCGGAAAGACCGCATATCAAC
>CAZWGW010000589.1:0-5059 GCA_964633565.1 uncultured Planctomycetaceae bacterium | reverse complement strand
TCACAGCCCGCTTGCCCGACGCCGTCCGCAGGGGCGAGATCGTCACGGCGTATTACGACATCACGAACACCGGCAATGCCCCGGCCGAAGACGTCGTGTTGACGGTCCATCTCCCGGAGGAACTGCTGCACAAGCACGGCGAAATCGTCGAACACCGCATCGAGCGGCTGGAGCCGGGGCAATCGCGCCGCGCCCGGCTGCTGGCCCGCGCCCGGTCCACCGGCATGGCACGGCTGGATGCGACGCTGTCGCACGGCGATCAGAACAAAGAGACGGCGGTTTCGATCCGCGTCGTGGGGCAGAGCGCTGCTCCGCGGCGGTAGTCGATACCGCATCAGTGAGACCCCGCACCCGCCGGCGTCAGCCGGAACGGCGACTGCTGCTCCCCTCCCGGCAACTGCGCCACGCTGAACTCCGCCGCCAGGAACTTGAACAGTTCCTCCGCCGTGACGTGCAGGTCCCTGTCGACGTCCGCTCCGCCCGCGAGGCCCGCCGCGACGTAGTGCGCAAAGGCCCCGTGACGGCCGTCCGGCATCAGCCGCCCGCGCTGCCCGGCGCCGCAACTGCCGATGATGTCCGTCGTGCGGATCGGCGTCTTGAGCTTATAGAGCAGGTCGGGCGTCGGCGGCTGCCGGGCGACGTCCGAGCTGCTCCCGGCGTGGACCACGTCCAGGAGGAGCAGCTTGTCGGTCGACTTGCAGTTCTCGATCTGCTCGACGAGCCAGTCGAGCGGCATGCCTGTGGACGGCATGTCGTCGAACTGAAAATCCCGGAACGCCAGGTACACCTTCTCGTCGAGCCCGACGTAGGCGTGGCCGCACAGATAGACGATCACCTGCTGCCGCTCTCCTGCACCCCCCAGCAGTTTCTGGAGTTCGCCGGCCACATCCGTCCGGTTCTGATCGAGCAGTCGCACGCCCCATGCGGGGTCCATTGCATAGCGATTGACGAGTGCTTCGTACACAAGCTGCGCATCGGCCGTCGGCGTCATCAATGGAGAGAGCGCACGGTCGGCGTAGGACTGCGTGCCAATCAAGAGGCCCCAGCGATCGTGCTTTCGGCCGCGGTTGACGTCGACGGAGGCAGCGGTCAGCGTACCGTCGGCGGCCTCGTTGTAGCTGACGGTGACGGAGTCGATCTCCGGACGGTAATCCCCGAGGCGGGCCGGCTGCAGGCCGAGGGTGAGATCGGCATTCTCCGGGACTGTGAACGTGTACTGTTTGCCGGCGGCATCCTTGACGACCAGCCGCCGCCCCGATTCGTCGACCGAAACGATCACTCCGGCCGCCTGCAGGTCCTCGCGCGTGACGACGATACGGTGCGCCTCGGTGTCGGCGTCAATCAGCAGCCGGTCGCCCGGCCGCAGGTCGCCCTTCTGCAGCGTTTCGCCGGACTTCAGGCTGATAGCGCAGTCCGCCGCAAACGCGATATCACGGACGCGGCTGCTCCCCTTGCCGGCGGTGAGGTGCAGCCGGTTTTCCTGGAGGTCGACCCGGTCCACAAACCACGTCGATTCGCCCCTGCGTCTGGCGGAGAGCGCACTCACGATATGCCCCAGCTTTCGCGCCGGGTCGAGCACGTGAGCGACGTCGACATTGTCGCCCACGGCCAATTCGCGGAGGGCCGCCTTCTCGCCGTTGAGCGTCAGCTTCGCCCGCTCTGGCACGCGCATGCTCAGGTCGTCGCGCACCGGTCCGTCGTTAACGGCGACAGTCACCAGGCCCGCTCCGGAATCAAGGGCGTCGATCGTGCCGCCGCTTCTGGCCGGACGCGAGACCGTCAATTCAATCGTCGCGGCACCCGACTCGTCGGCCGTGTTGACGATCTCGATCCAGTCCCCCGGCTGGATATCCCTGGGAAGGATGAACTGCTCATCCTCGCCGACCCGCAGCAAAGTGACCTTTGGCCGAGGAGGCAGCTGCAATTCGTCCGGCAACCCTGATTCGGGATCTTCAAACTCCAGTGCGTTCGCAGCGGGATCGAATGCGCGCACGACGCCCGCCCGCGTGGTTGCCGGGCCGGTGTAGGAAGGCGGGTTGATCGGCAGAAAGGCCATCAGGAGCGACATGACGAGGCTCGTCGCCACGGCGACGTACAGCAGCGTGCGCCGCTTCTTCTCCGGCTCGGCCGGTGCGGTCGTCGGCGTCTCCTCCTCGTCGCCGTCAGACTTCACGAGCTTGAGGTCCACCTGCAAATCGGAGAGCGCCTCGTCGGCGGTCTGATAACGGCGGGCCGGGTCTTTTTCGACGAGCCGCTGAATGACCTTGGCGACGTCGGGGGGCACCCCTTCCAGCACGCGTGAAATCTCCGGCAGCCGGCGGTCGGCGGCGGCGTGCCACATCATCCAGGCCGCCTGCTTGTCGCGGCCGAACGCCGAGAGGCCCGGGAACAGGTCCTCGAAGTTTTCGCTGCCGCACATCAGTTCGTAGGCCGAGAACCCGAGCGAGTAGAGGTCGCTCCGCGGGCCGACCTCGCCGAACTCATCGGAGACGACTTCCGGCGCGATGTACTTGGCCGTCCCCTTGAGCAGGCTCCCCTCCTCGTCGCTGACGCGTCGCGCCAGGCCGAAGTCCCCCAGCTTCACCCGCTTGCGATGGTCGATCATCATGTTGCCCGGCTTGATGTCGCCGTGAATCACCCCCCGGTCGTGCAGGTACTTGAGCGCCCGCAGGCAGTGGGCGAGGGCCGCGCGGAGCGATCGAAGGTCCATCTGCCGGCCGGAGAGCCGCTCGCGGAGGCTCCCCTGCATCAGTTCCATGATGAGCCAGCCCCGCTCACGGACGATGTCAAAAATCGTGACGATGTTGGGGTGGTGCAGCGACGCGAGGAGCTGCGCCTCGGCCCAGTAGCGGTCGAGCGTTTTGGGATCTTCGAGGTACTGTGCGTGGATCTGTTTGACGGCGACTTCGCGGCCCAGTTCCTTGTCGCGCGCGCGGTACACCGTGGCGTAGCTGCCGCTGCCGATTTTGTCGAGCAGTTCAAACCGGACGTCAAGATTCACGCCGTGGTCCCTCGGGTGGTGTGTCTCGATTATGCCCGGTGGGGAGCGGGAACGAAAGCGCGGCAGACCAGCGCCGGGCCATGCCGAACGATCGCGCAGAATGGGCAAGTCCTGCTGAGGGGCCTCGCGATTCCTGGCCTTCCGCGTCCGTCACCGCCAGGAGGTCTTCGAGAACTCGGCGAACTGCGGGCCCGCGATACGGACGCGGTGTGGATCCATGACGCGAGTGGTCATTTCGTGGACCAGATCGACCTGTTCGATCCCGCCACGGGGCCGCGGGCGTTCAGCCAGGCGCTGCTGTTTGGTCCGGACGAGGCGCTGTTCGTGTCGATCCTCGACCAGGGCGCACTCGGCAACAATCTGGGCGAACTGCGGCAGTACGATGTCGTGACCAAGACCTATGTCGTGTTTGCGGCGAATGCGTCCGAGGGCGGCGCACTGCTCCAGCCGATTTACACGACGTTCGGTGGGACCAATCCGGCGACGCTGAGCCACGAGGGCGAATAGCACACGACGGACGCCAAAACGCAGTGAGGGACTGGAGGAGTGGCCAGCCCCTCACTGACCGTGGGCCGGCCCGCCCGTACGTTCGTCCGCCATGGGGTAATACGCTGGCACGCCGTCGATCGTCCTGAGAGAATCGTTCAAATTCGTCGACGATTCTCTCCATGACCGGCGTCACCCAGATCCTGGCGTCGATCGAGCGGGGCGACCCCCACGCCGCCGGGCAACTGTTGCCACTGGTCTACGACGAACTCCGCAAGCTGGCGGCCGCCCGCATGGCTGCCGAGGCGCCGGGCCAGACTTTGCAGGCGACGGCGCTTGTGCATGAGGCCTGGCTGCGACTCGTCGGCAGTGCCGAGCCGGAACAACAGTGGGACAGCCGCGGACATTTCTTTGCGGCTGCGGCCGAGGCGATGCGCCGGATCCTGGTCGACAATGCCCGCCGCAAGCAGGCCGAGATCCACGGCGGCGGACGCCAACGGGTGGAACTGGCCGAAGCGGACTGGCTCAGCCGCGCCACGCCCGATGAAATCGTGGAACTGGATGACTCGCTGACCAAACTGGCAGGCGAGGATCCGGCGGCGGCCGAAATCGCCAAGCTCCGGGTCTTCGCCGGCATGTCCGTTGATGAAGCGGCCGAGTGCCTGGGAATGCCGCGCGCAACCGCTTATCGACATTGGACCTACGCTCGCGCCTTTTTGCGGCACGAGCGTCTGGGGTAGGACCACGCGAGCCAGCCGTGGGACGCTCAGGGCGGCAGCGCAAAGTTCGTGAGACAAAAAACCAGGGTTTTACGCATTGCTCAATGACAGCTTCGCGGACGGAATGCCATGCCCCGGGAAACACCACAAGCCAGATCCCTCTTCCTGCAGGCCGTCGAAAGCCACACCCCCGAGCAGTGGCCCCGATTCCTGGATGACGTCTGCGGCGGCGATGCGCAGTTGCGTCAGCGCGTGGAGGAACTGCTGAAAGCACACCAGGGGAAAGACAGTCTGCTCGATCCGTCCCCTTCGCCACCGGCGGCAACGATCGCCAGCCCCACCCGGTCGTCGTCTGCAGGCACCCGGATCGGCCCGTACCGCCTGCTGCAGGAGATCGGCGAAGGGGGGATGGGCGTGGTCTACATGGCCGAGCAGACCCATCCCGTCCAGCGGAAAGTGGCGCTCAAGCTGATCAAGCCGGGCCTGGATAATCGCCAGGTGATCGCCCGCTTTGAAGCCGAGCGGCAGGCATTGGCGCTGATGGATCACCCGAATATTGCGAAGGTGTTTGATGCAGGAACGACGGGCGAGAGTCAAGGGTCAAGAGTCAAGGGTCAAGAAGCCCTTGACCCTCAGCCCTTGACCCTTGGCCCTTCCTGCGGCCAGCCGTACTTTGTGATGGAACTGGTCAACGGCGTGCCGCTGACGCGGTATTGCGACGAGCGGCGGCTGCCGCCCCGCCAGCGGCTGGAACTGTTCGTGCCGGTCTGCCAGGCGATCCAGCACGCGCATCAGAAGGGGATCATTCACCGCGACCTGAAGCCGTCGAACGTGCTGGTGACGCAGCACGACG
>CAZWGW010000588.1:0-5068 GCA_964633565.1 uncultured Planctomycetaceae bacterium | reverse complement strand
GAAACGCTATCCAGCAGCGCCTTCAGTTCGAGCGGGTGCCAATACTGAAAGTCCGGACATTGCGGCGAAACGACAACGAACGGGAACTCCTTTCCCGCGGCAATCAGTTTCGGTGGACCGTGAACTTTGACTTTCTCAATGTCGTCTCCGCGTTCACCGGAGCCGTGCAGGAACAGCAGCAGCGGCCACTTGTCCTGTTTCTCGTAATCGCGTGGCAGGTAGAGCAGATAGTTGAGCGTGACCGGGACCGCGGCCGTTACCTGCTCCGCCTGCTGGGTGCCGGGTTGGGGTGTGTCACCCGCCCGAAGCGGTTTCGTCGTGGTCAGCAGGTTGACGGCCAGCAGCAGCATGAGCAGGCGGCAGAACATGGGTCAGAACTCCTGAGGCAGGCACAGGGAATGAGTGACGCCAGCATACCGCCGCAGGAGTCAACTCAACAGTTCAGGCCGGCAGCGACCGGTCCCGGCAATCGGATGCGGCCGCCCCTGCTGATCGGGCACCGTCGCGGCCTCGTCATAGCCGAGCAGATGGTACGCGGTCGCCTGCATGTCTTTCGGGGAGATCGGCGTGTCGATCACGTCGCCCGCAATCGCGTCGGTCTGTCCCACCACCCGGCCGCGGGCCATGCCGCCTCCCGCAAACACCGACGAGTACGCCCGCGACCAGTGATGCCGTGCGCCCCCCTTCGGCCCGGAGTCGATCTGCGGCGTCCGGCCGTGCTCGCTCGTACACAGCACCAGCGTCTCATCGAGCAAACCCCGATCATCCAGGTCGGTGATGAGCGCCGAATAACTCTGGTCGAAGACCGGCAGCAGGTAGTTCCGGAGCCGCGGGAAATGATTCGAGTGCGTGTCCCACACCGAAGCGCCGTGCGGACCGAATGGGTCCCAGAATACGGACACGAACCGCGCACCGGCCTCGACCAGTCGCCGCGCCGCCAGACATGACTGCCCGAACAACGTCATACCGTAACGGGAGCGGAGTGCGTCCGACTCGCGGCCGACATCGAGCGCTTCCCGGATGCGATGCGAGCCGATGAGCGAGAACGCTCGCTGCTGCTGCTCGTCGTAAGCCAGTTGCTCACCGGCAGCATCAATGACCGGCCGCGCGGCATCAAACTGCTGCAGCAGGTGCCGGCGCGCGTCAAACCGCTGTGTGGCGATCTCCTGCGGGAGCTGGCAGCCCGGCGACAACTGGAACCGCCCGGTCGGCTCGATCCCTCCGTGCGGGTCGCGGACCTCTTCCGTCTGGCTGTCGGCATTCAGTTTCGGCACGACGACCGTCCCCGTTCCGTCGAAGTCGGTCCAGAACGGATCGTAACCGTCTCCCAGAAATGCGGCGTACGGACCGGCCTGCGTCGGCGACGTGCCGCGCGAACAGAACCGCCACGGCAGGCCGATGTTCCGCGGCAACGCCGGGGAGCGCAGACCGCTGCGCTGAGCATCGAGGTAGTCGACGACGGAACCGATGAACGGCCAGTGCTCGGGCGCACGCGGTTCGGTCTCCAGCGGGATGCCGTACGTCGGCATGCCGGTCATCACGTACGCGCAGCAATGGATCGGGTATTCATGTGTCATCGAGCGGACGACGGTCAGCCGGTCGGCGATTCGCGCGATCTGCGGCAGCCCTTCGCCGAACTGCACGCCGGGGAGCGACGTGCCGATCCCCTTCATCTCCCCTTGAATCTCTGTCGCAGCCTGCGGTTTGGGATCGAACGTTTCGTGCTGGGGAGGCGAGCCGAACAGGAAGAGGAAGATGCAGGACTTCGCGCGCGGA
The DNA here is from genome assembly GCA_964633565.1 of uncultured Planctomycetaceae bacterium. Classification (GTDB taxonomy): domain Bacteria; phylum Planctomycetota; class Planctomycetia; order Planctomycetales; family Planctomycetaceae; genus CAZWGW01. The sequence continues at coordinate 3,292 of CAZWGW010000588.1, read as the reverse complement.
ACTGTCGCGGAATCCGTCGCCCATCCTTGTCGTGCCAGACCGAGGCCGAGCGCGCCGACGCCGCCGATGTGCAGCAAGTCACGGCGCGTGAGGCCGTTGCAGAGTCGTTTCGGGCTGCCGGAAAGGCGGAGCATCGGTTACCGCGGAGGATACAAATTGCATCAGCGATTACTGATCGGTTATCATCGATCAACGCTGGCGGCCGATCAAGTGCAAGCATGATCTCAATCCTGGGACGAGGATCGAAACCATGTGACGGGGTAACCCGGCGCGAAGCGCTGCGCGTGGGAGGAATGTCCCTGCTGGGCGGGCTGACGTTGCCGCGGCTGCTGCGGGCGGTCGATGAAGCGCCGGCGTTTCAACCGGGGCCGGCCCGGTCGGTCGTGCTGCTCAACCTGCTGGGGGGGCCGCCTCACCAGGACCTGTTTGATCTCAAGCCCGCCGCGCCTCCCGAAGTGCGCGGCGAGTTTCAGCCGATCGACACGGCAGCCCCGGGAGTTCAGATCAGCGAACTGCTGCCGCTGACCGCGCAGCTCATGGATCGCTGCACGCTGATCCGCACCTATTCACACAAGTACAACAGTCATAACCCGTACAACGTGTACACGGGGTTCGACGGTGGCAGTGATCGCGACAACTACTTCGCCAAGCGGTCCGACCACCCGTCGATGGGGGCGATCTGTCAGTACCTCAACGTCGGCTCGACCGGCGTGCCGCGATACGTGATCCTGCCGGCCTACCCCGGGCATTCGCAGGCCCTCCGCCGCGCGGGGCCGTACGGTGGTTATCTCGGGTCGCAGTACGACCCGCTGTTCACCGTGTGGGAGAAGAAGTTCGAAGGGAAGGGGGAGTTCTACAAGCCCACCCAGGCGCTCGGGGTGCCGGTGCTCCCCTCGCTCGACGCGCTCCCCTCGATCACGGCCGACCGGCTCGACCGCCGCGAGTCGCTCCTCGATCAGCTCGATCACAGCGTGGCAGCCGTCGAGAAAGCGCGCATTACCGATGGTATGAACCATTTCCAGCAGCAGGCGTTTGAACTGCTCACGTCCGCCAAAACACGCGGCGCATTCGACCTCACACAGGAACCACAATCGGTCCTCGAACGTTACGGAAACACGGTCTGGGGGTCGAGTCTCGTTATCTGTCGGCGGCTCGTCGAAGCCGGTTCGACCTTCGTGAGCGTCAACTGGGAGGAAGCCGACAGCGGCAATCACTGGGACATGCACTCGAACAACTTCGGCATGTGCCGCGTGCTGGCGCCGACACTCGACCGGATCGTGTCGGCCCTGATTCTTGACCTCGAACAGCGCGGACTGCTAAATTCGACGCTGGTCGTCATGATGGGTGAAATGGGCCGCACGCCGCGGATCAACGCTGCGGCCGGGCGCGACCACTGGCCGCAGTGCGGGTTTGTGCTCCTCGCGGGGGGCGGCACGAAGCGCGGCTTTGTGCTGGGCCGGACTGACGCGCAGGCGGCCTATCCGGTCGATCGCCCGGTCTCGGCCGGCGACCTCGTGGCGACGATCTATCAACTGCTGGGTGTGGACCCGGCGTTGACCGTCCCGGATCTCACGGGTCGCCCAGTGCACATTGCTCACGGAGGCGAACCGGCCTGGGAAGTGATCGCGTAATCGGCCGGCACCGCGCCATAGTACATCCGTGACCGCGTTCCCTTGGCAAACTGCTCCTTGATTGCGATGTCCGCGGCTTTCAGCGCCTGCGCCACGCGCTCCTTCGCCTGCCGGCCTGCTTCGGTATCGTCGAAGACGATGAACACGCCCGCTTCGGGGTTGCCGCTCACGAACACGCCGGCGCTCACCTCGCCGGCCGGCAAAGTGCGCACGGCCCCGACGACCTTGTCGAGCAGGGTCTGCGTGCTCATCACGCCGACCAGCACGTGAACGCTGGGGTCGATGGCCGCCAACTCGTCGAATCCTGTGACCAGCCGGTCGAGGCTGATCCGGTCCTCCACGGCTGCCGCGGCAACCTCCTGTCCCGTCTCCACGTCCCACTGCTGCACCGCCGGGTAACCCCACGTGTCCTGCCCCTTCTCGTCACGAGCGCCGTACGAGTCACTGACGGTCGTGATCCGCCGACCGTCGTCAGAAAACCGGATATGGCGCGGCGACCCCGGAATCTTCTGCTCCTGCTGGCCGGACTCGCAGTTCCAGAGGAACAGTTCGTCGATGCCGCCTCCCGCCAGCCGGTTGCCGTCGGGCGAGAACTGCAACGAATAGACGATTTCCGGGCCGATCTTTGGTTTGGCATTGAGCCGGTGCCGCAGTGCGCCGGTGCGCGCGTCCCGCAGGAAGATCTCCCCCTCCGGGCCGGCCGACGCCACCCAGCGGCCGTCGGGCGAAACCGCCAGCGCCCGGATGCTGTTGGTGTGCGGAACTTCAAACTTCTGAAGTTGCATCCCCGTCAACGCGTCCCAGCGGCGGATGAACATCTCCTTGTCCATCAGCACCAGCTCGTTACCGTCCGCCGTAAATGCGACGGCAAACATGTAGCCGAACACCTCCGGGATCTCGACCCGCGGAGCGCACGTCGGGAAATCAAGCAGCCGGACCGACCCCTGGTAGTTGCCTCGGATCACCCACAGCAGGAGCGTACGACCGTCCGGAGAGAAACGGACTTTCTGCACGCCATCCCCGAACGGCGGCTCGATCCGCTCGACGACGCCGGTGGCCGCGTCGATCTTCAGGCCTTCATAGGTGATGATCCACTTCCCATCGGGCGACACCGCGGCCGGGTTGCCGTGCTGCTCCGCGCCGAGCCGGCGGCTCATGTTGCTCCGGCTCCAGTCCCAGACGTGCAGCAGATGCGTGCCGTCGTCGATCCATTGCCCCCCCAGCCGCATTGGCTGCGCGCCGCCGAGCGAAACAATGACCGGCGCGTCCGCTGCAACGGCATAGAGCGGCGCCGGATTGACGGTGGCGCCGGCGCTGGCAATTCCCCCCATGCCCCGCGGGGCGCCGCCGCCGAAGCCGGTGGCGCCTGCTCTGGCAACTCCCCCGAGGCCCCGCGGGCCGCCGCCGCCGAATCCGCTCCCTGGAGAAGGGATGCCGTCGTTCCCACTCGGCGTCGCACCGGAGGCCTCCGCGCCGAAGGCCAGTCCAAATCCGCCGGACGGGGGCGTGAAGCCGGTTGCGGGTTCAATGCCGTCCAGTCCGCTCGATGCCCCACTCGAGATCGCGACCGGCGGCTGCATCCCCAGCAGCATCGAATCAGCACCGTCCCGCGCCGTCCCCTGCGCGACCTCGTAGCCGAAGTCGCTGGTCTGCGGACCGGG
>CAZWGW010000587.1:0-5093 GCA_964633565.1 uncultured Planctomycetaceae bacterium | reverse complement strand
CACCAGCAGCCCGGTCTGCACGCGTCCGTCGATGAGCGCGGCGAGGTAGACGACGAACTTCGGGTCGATCTCGCGCGACGGGCTCAGGATGTTGTCGAGGATCTTCGCCCGGTCGTACTTCTTGCCGATCTGGCTCAGATCGGGGCCGACGTCCGCCCCCTGGCCGCCGATCTTGTGGCACGTCTTGCATTGGATCCCTTCCGTGTCGAAGAACAGCTTGCGGCCGCGTGACGCGTCGCCGCCGAGGGCCAGGATCGCCTCCGGCTGGATCGCGTTGCCGAGCCGCTTGGGACGCTGTTCCTCGGGCAGGTACTTCTCGAACAGGTCGCGGATGTGCGCGTCAGCGGAGGCATTGGCCCTGGCAATGGCTTCCTGGCGCGCACCATCAGGCACGTGACCGGCTTCGATCGCCAGCATGAGCTGCAATGCGCCGCTCGTCGTCCCCAGCAGCGTCGAAAGTGCTGATTCCCGGGCCTCCTTGCCGCCGGCTGCCTTGAGCGACTTCAGTGCGGCCGATTCGGCGTCACGCGCAATTCGTGTCGGGGCCGGCGTGTCCCCTGTCGGCGGGAGCGATGCAATCCAGTCATGCAGAAGCTGCACTCCCTCGGTGTCGATCATGTCCGAACCGATCCGCGGCATCCGGCCGGGACCGAGCTTGGCCGCCCGGTAGAACAGCACCGATCGCAGCGGATCATGTGGCGCGAGCACCTGCGCGTCCGTCAAAAAGAACCCGCCGTGCGCCGGCTTTGTGCCGACAATGCCCGTGTCCGGAAGGTCCACCGAGGCGAGCAGTTGGAACTCGGTGTTCCCGCCCCCCCACTTGCGGTGGCAGTGCGAGCAGTTGGCGTGCAGATACGACCGGGCCCGCTGGCTCAGATCCTGCGATGAGTCGCTGCAGGCGACGAGCTTGATCATTTCGGCCGGTGCCTTGGGCAGCGGCGACGTGAACAGGCCGATATGGTCGAACGTCCGAAGCTGGTTGTCTGTAACCGCCCCGTAATCATGGTCGCGGTTTGCCTGGATCGTGTTCAGACCCAGCACGTACTTGGCCGCCATGTTATGGCAGATCGTGCACTCCGCACGGCTCGGGAACCGCCAGGTCTGTGAGCGCATTCCCTCCGGAACGGTGGGGTCCTTGATCGAGAACGTGCGCTCTCCGCCCGCTGCATCGAACAGCACAGCATCCGTCTGCTCGTCGTTCCACACGTACGTGTAGCCGCGCCAGAACTGGTCGCCGACCTCTTCGGAACCGGCGAGCTGCTCGTAGTGCAGTATGCGCGTCTCCAGCCGCCGGCGGCTTGCCGGCTTGCCGGCTTCCATCTCGAGCGAGATCGTCTCGGCAATGACTGTTCCATCGGGGAACCGCCACCCGGGGAGCGAACCGGGGGCCGGCTGGGGATACGTCACCGTTTCAAACTCAATCTGCGAAGTCCCCGGCAGCGCGAGGAACCGCTCCTTCGTCGCGCCGTCCGCCCATTGCGGCACGATGACTGAATACGGGATGACGCCCGGCGCCATCTGGTGCTTTGCGGTCGAGGCGAACAGCCCCGTGTCGCTCAGCTTGCGCGGAAAGTCAGCCGCGGTGTTGGCGGCCGTGTTGGGGACCAGCCGGTGGATCGCTCCGCCGACGTGATCGATGAGATAGAACTCCCCGGCGTGATCTTCCGCGAATCCCACGATGCGCAGGCTGGAATCGACCAGTTCCCGATGCTCCGTTACGCGCTTCTGTGCGCGGTCGTAGCGCAGCATCCAGATCTTGCCCGTGTCGTAGTCGGCGTAGACGTACGCGCCGCGCAGTTCCGGCAGGCGCCCGCCGTGGTACATCACGCCTCCCGTGATCGAACGGAACTCGCCATGGTCGTGCTCCACGATCGGCGGCAGGAATGGCGACGGGCCGCGCGGCCGCTCCGGCCGGAACGGGTGGCTCCCCTCCATCACGCTCCAGCCGTAATTCCCCCCGCGCTCGAGCAGAAAGATCTGCTCCCACAAGTCCTGTCCGACATTGCCCGTCCAGAGGTCGCCCGTCTCGCGGTCGAAATGCATCTTCCACGGCTGGCGCAACCCGTAGGCCCAGTTCTCCGGCCGCACGCCGTCAACTCCGACAAACGGATTGTCGCGCGGTATGGCGTAGTGTTTGTCACCGTCAGCGTGATCGACGTCGATGCGGAGAATTGCACCCGACAGCTCGCTCAGGTCCTGCCCGGTGAGGAGCTGGTCGGCGATTCCGCTGGAGTCGCCTGTTGCAATGTACAGCATTCCGTCCGGCCCGAACCGCAGGCACCCGCCATTATGCCCGCCGGAGGGCCATTCGATGACGACCTGTTCGGTCGCCAGATCCGCGCGCGGCGGGTCGGCTTTCGGGTCGGCGACGGTGAACCGGGAGACGCGCGTGCCAAGCGGCACTTCCTTCGCCGGATCGAGCACGTACGTCACGTAGACGTAGCCGTTGTCCTGGTATTGCGGATGGAACGCGAAGCCATAGATCGTCTTGTTCAGGTTGAGAAACTCATCGGCCTTGTCGGTCTGTCGATCGTTCACAAACGACAGCATGCGGCCGTAGCGCTCGGCGACAAACAGCCGCTTGCTCCCCGGTGCGGCGTCCATTTCGAGCGGCTCATTGAACTTGAGCCGCGGGAAGGCAGATTCCGTGCGGTACGGGGCTGGTGGCTCAGGGGAGCCCTTGATGCGCGAGGTGGTCCAGGGGATGCGGTGGTCGAGGCCGGACGGCTTCAATCTGTCTTGAGCCGAGACACACGATGAAAGAACTGCGGATGCGAACAGCAACTTAGTGCAGGCAATCAGAGAGCGCATCGGGGAGACCCTCGGTGATGGTGACCGGAGGGTGATGAGTATACGCCCGCCCGTGCGTGCATGCGAGCAGCGTGAACTACGCCCCCACCACCTCGTTCTCGTGCAGATAACTCAAATCCACCGGATAGTTCCGGAACTGGATCGAATAATTCTGCTCGAACCACGCCTGAATGTCCGGCACGCACGCCTCATCGTAAGCCGGCGCCACGTGTAGCAGCTTCCCCTCCGAGTGCCGCCGGATCTCGCCGCCGTCGACGACCACCTCCCCCGCGTGGATCACGTACCGCGGCAGTTCAAACATCCGCTGGATGTCGTCCTCGGGCTGGTAGATCGTGATGTCCGCATCTGCGCCGGCACCCAGGTGCCCCTTGCGCGCGAGACCCAGCATGCGTGCCGGCGCGGCACGCGTGATGATCGTGATTTCGCTGAGCGAGTACTCGCGGTCGAGGTCCGCCAGCGTGCACCGGTCGCGGACCTTGGGCGGCAGCCCCTGCAGCACATCCTGTCGGCGGGAGCGGTCCATCAGCAGGGCGATGATCTCGGGGTACGCGAGGAATGACCCGCCGTTGGGATGATCGGTGCTCATCGCGATCCGCCACGGGTCTTTCGCCAGCAGATACCACTCCAGGCCGATCGCCCATTGCAGCGAGTGCACGAGCGATTTGTCCTTGTACTCAACCGGCACAATCCCGCACCCTGCTTCCATCTCCGTGTCGGCGTTGAACCACTTGCGGCCGAAGATCTTGTGCAGGTAGTACCCGAGCGGGCCGTCCCCCGTCATCGACGTCGTTTCGCCGAACATTACCTGCCCGACGTCGACCGTGAGGTTCTCGTGCGTGTTGAAGTAATCAACCAGTTCCGTGACCTGCGAACGAAATGTGTGCTGGTCGCTCGGGTCGCCGCCGTAACTGTGGAACTGGATGTGCGTCAGGTGTCCCCGATGCCCCTCCAGGGCGTGCATCGTTTCCAGCGTCGTCTGCCAGTTGCCGGGCAGGCCGAGGTTGTTGCAGTGGATGTGTACGGGGTGTGGCAGGCGCAACTCTTCGACCGTGCGGGCGACGTCGCGGATGATCTGCCGCGGTGTGACGCCAAAGTGCTCGACCGGGTCGTCGATCGTCCGCGCATTGCCGCCGGTCGTCTTCCAGAGTTCCACACCACCGGGGTTGACGAGCTTGACGGCGAACCCGCGCGCGGCATTGAGCAGCCAGGCGACGTACGCCTTGAGCCGCTCCGGTTCCCCCGCGTGCACCTGCTTCATGACGTAGTGGTTGTTCCCCATCAGGACGTAGAAGCCCTTGTCGATGATGGGGGTGTCGTGCAGCTCCTCGTGGACGTGCGGGGCCGCCGGCGGCGGCACGGCCGCGTCGAAGGCGGTCGTGTAACCGAGTCCTGCGTACAGGTATCCCGTGGCGAACGTGCTCGGGACGCTGCCCGTCGTGCCGGAGCGCGTATGGGCCGTCCGGCGGACCGGCGCAGAAATGCGTTTTTCCTCCGGTCGCATCTTGCGCGCCGCGTTCACCTTCGGCCCGGCGATGTGGCAGTGCATGTCGACGCCGCCCGGCATGACCACCATTCCTGAGGCGTCGAGCGTGCGGTCTGCCCGTCTTTCAGGATCAGTCGGAGGCGCCACGATGCGGCTGCCGTCGACCCACACGGTTCGGATTTCACCGTTTACTCCGTTCGCAGGATCGTAAACTCTGCCGCCCGTGATTTTGAGGAGGGACATCGTGGATTCGGCGTGGTCGGTTGCGGCGGGGGTCGATCTTGCAGAAAGCGATGATAGGCGATGGGTTCGCGGTGCGGCCAGCGAGCCGATTCGAAGGCGGTGAATTGAACCGACCTTGCCGCACAGCTAGACTGCTCGAAACAGCGAGTCTGTACCGGTGGCGCAGGTTACGCAGATCGTATGCTGCACATTTCGGCCGAACGCAGGACGCAGCCGGCCGCGCGCTCCATCCGGGTGTCGATAGTCAACGCAGGGGATCGGTGCGCCGCTACGAACGAATCGCGGCCGGAACTGCTACCGCGGCCCACGGAACGAGGTGACAACATGAAACTGCAGCACGGACGAAACACGGCGCTTCCGAACGGAGTGTCGCGCGCCGGTGCGCTCCGCCTGGCCTGTGCGGGCGGATTGATGCTCGTGGTGGCGGCCACTGTGGGCTGGGCGTTTGAGGACACCGGGCCCGTCGGCCTTTCGGGGATCCTGCCCGGCGAAGTCCCCGCCGGCCTCGAAGACGATGACTGGGCCGTCCTGGATGGCAACTGGGCCGAGTGGAGCA
>CAZWGW010000586.1:0-5103 GCA_964633565.1 uncultured Planctomycetaceae bacterium | reverse complement strand
TGTACAGTCTCATCATCGCCGCGCAGCAGATCGCCGGCGACCAGTTCGCCATCCATCTGGCGGAGACGGCGCGAGAGTACCCCTATCACGAGTGGCTGCCGTTCCCCGAGTTCAGGATGGGGATCGGCCGCGGCCAGCTCCCCGACGGCGGCGTCGTGGCGCTCAAGACGCGCCTCCCCGGCCAACCGGTCACGTGGCGCACGTGCCAGCTCAACCGCCGCCCGCCGAAAATCAACCAGCTCCAGTGGGCCATGCGCTGGAACCCCTTCCGCCAGTGCAGTTGGCCGCCGGAGGACATCTCGATCGAACGGTTCCGCACGCACGTCAAGGACCACGCGCTCGCGATCCTCGGCAACGATCTGGCCCGCACGGAGAAATTCACGACCAGCCTCAAGGACGGCCTCGATATCCGCGAGACCCTCCGCAACTGGCACACCGGCGACCTGTACGTCAGGAACTTCCCTCCCAACCGGGGGGGGGTCGACTGCGTCATCATGCTCTTCGATTCGCCGGCTGATCCCCGCGATTATCCGTGGAGGATCACCTGGCACGCCGAGCAGCACGACGAATCGACGCTGTCGTTCTTCGCCACGCACTTTGGCGGGGAGATCGTCGGCCCGGGGATTGCACTGGCCACTTATGGCGGCGCGATGTTTCTGTTTCCGCCGCGTCCCGTCGCCGACATCTGGCGCGACCCCCGATTCGACTTCACCGACACGCTGGAGGAACGACTGCTCGCGGCCGCCTGCCACTACGCCGCCGAACGGCACGTCGCCTTGCTCGCCCACGCCCCTCCCGGCGCCGGCTGGCGGAGCCTGGCGAAGAAGCACGGTAAGAAGCTGGTGCACGTCCCCCTCGCGCACTTCAGCCAGGAGACCGTGCAGCAACTGCGCATGTTCCACGTGCTCAACGGCCAGCAGGTCCGCAGCTACGCGGAACACTTTATCCGCCGGGCCTGATCTCTTACACTTGTCCTACACAGCCGGCGAGCGGCGGCGTCAGCCCGCTGATTGGACAGACAACGCCCGCCGTTCGGTGCGGGTCTCCTGACCCCGCCGTAACAATGACCGAAGATCTCTCACGCAACCCCGACAGGGAGACCTGCGGTCGGCCGCGTGTCCCGGTCGGGAGACCGGGACACAACATCGGGTTTGACTTACGCGGAGCTGAAAATGGGTCTCTGGGACTTCCTCACCAAACCACGCCATTTCGGTTCGACGGTCCTCAGTTGGAAGGAACCGTCGCAGTACCGCGCCCGCCTGCGCGGCGACCTCTGGACGCGCCTCGCGATCGTGCTTGGCCTGTGGGCCGCCGCGACGGGCGTGCTCCTGGTCCTGTTCGGCATCAACGTCAGGCCGCCGGGCGTCATGCTGGCGATCGGCCTCGGGGCCGTGTTCGGCCTGGGCCCGGGAATCCTGTTCCTGATCCTGACGCGAAAGCTGGCCGGCGGCACGATCAGGATCGACGCCGACGGCATCAATCGTTATCGCACCTACGCGTCGTTCGATTTCTCCGGCTGGTCCGAATGGACCGAATGGCCCTACGACGCGATCCAACGCTGCGTCATCGTGCCGGCCCGCGAACTCGAACAGTCCTTCTCCGTAGTACAGATCTGCGCTGACGGCGAGTGGGACATCCTCGGCGTTCCCGCTTCCGTCGAACTGAAGAAGCTGGCGCAGCACCTGACTCGCAACGGGGTCACCGTCGCGACGGCCGAAGAAGTCAAATCACAATTTACACAGCCGCTCAGCGTCGTCGCGGCGATCGTCGCGCTGCCGGTGGCGTTCGTCGTGTTCGTCTCCGGACTCGGGTTCTACGTCTTCAAGACCGCTGGCGGCGGTGGCGGCCGGCCGGAGCGGCCGATCGCCGGCGCGCCCGAACTTCCGCACTTCGGCGACTGGCCTGCCGGGCCCGACATTGATCCGCCGCAGTTTCAACCGGTCGACCCGGTCCCCGCGCCGACGATCACCGACGATGTGGACCAGTCCGGCTTCGGTGGCGCCAACATTCCGCCCCCGGTGACACAGACACCGCCGGTCGGCTTCGGGTCAGGAGATTTCGGACCGCGCGGAGCGCCTTCGGCAGGACGGCAAACCGGACTTCTGGGCGGAAGCGGCGGCAGCCCGTTCGAGAAGTCGAGCCCCACCCGTCAACCGGTGCTTGGCGTCCGTTTTCGCATGGGAAACTGGGGCGGCCGCCAGCGCGTCGGCTCGCTGGAACCACTCTTCAGCAGCGGCACGACCGCGGGCGCGCGTGACGTTATCCTGGCGCGCGACGGCTACGCGGTGGGCGCTCTGGAGGTGGATGCCGACGAGTACGTCGACGCCGTTGCGCTGGTCTTTATGCGGCTCACGCCCGAGGGGAGTCTTGATCCCACCGATACCTACACCAGTCAGTGGATCGGCAGCCCGACGGGAAATCCAACCCGCACGATCAGCGGCGAAGGGACGCAAGTCATCGGCATCTGCGGCCGCGGGGCGGCGATCATGGATGCGGTCGGCCTTGTGCTCGGCGCTCCCCCATGACCTCGACTGGCATCCACGATTCTACTTCACCAGCTCCGGCACCTGCTTCTTCAGATCCTCGACCGTCGCGCTCGACGACACCACCTTCCCCGTCTTGTCCACCAGGAACACCGTCGGCAGCGTGATCACGCCGTACCGCTGCGCGATCGTCCCCTGCAGCCCGCCGTCCTGGTGGATCTGCGGCCACGCCACCTTGTACTGCGCGAGGTATTGCTGAATCGGCGCGCCGGGACCGTCGACATTCACCCCGATAATCTCGAACCCGTCGCCCTTGTGCTGTTTGTACAATTCCTGGATCTGCGGCAGGTCCTCGGTGCAGGGGCGGCAGTACGTCGCCCAGAACAGCACGACCACGACCTTCCCCCGCAGCCGCGCCACGTCGATCGTTCCCCCGCTCAGCCCGGGGCCGGCCAGTTCCAGCACATTCCCCTTCAGGTTGAGCCGCGCCAGCGCTCCGTTTGCAATAATGGCCGCCGGCGACGGCGCCCCCAGCGCGACGATCTTGCCGTACCATTCCTTGGCCGGCGGCACCTTCCCGTTGAATTCCAGGGCCATCGCGAGTTGCAGCATCGCGTCCGAAAGGTCTTCCGCCTGCGGGTAGTCCTCGATGAACTTTTCCAGCGCCTGCATCCCGGCAGCCTGCACCGTACCCCTCTGTGCGGCATCCGCCTTGGCCAACTCGTCGTTGTTCTCCGCCATGATCCGCCGGAAGGTCACGTAGGGGACCAGGGGCGAGTTCTTGTACAGCCCGCGGACTTCCGTTTCGATCGCCTTCAGCGCGGCGACGCCGGCAGGGTACGCGTCCATCTGCACCGCCACCGCAATCCCGTCCACCTGCTGCCGCAACCACGTTTCGCGCTCTTCTCCCGCGCTCGCCGCGGCCGCCAGTTTCCCCAGGAGCGCAGCCCGCTGCGTGTTGTACGCGATCAGCGCTTCGCGCGGAGCGTCCGGCTTCGGCGCGGACTCGTCCACTTTCTGGAGTTGTGTGATGAGCTCGCGGAACTCCGGCGACTGATCGCCGATCGGCAGCGGACCGCCGACCACCCGGGGCTGAATGAAGATGCCTCCTTCGGTCACCTGCGGCGTGTCCCCTTCCAGGGGCTGCGGAATGCGCGTCAGCTTCCAGGCGTCCCCGATCCGCAGCATTTCGCCGATCTGCACGAAATCGCTCTTGCCGCCGTTGTCGACCATCGCAATCACGTTCTCATAGACGTGCAGATCGCGGCTGGTCAGCTCCGGTTCCACCGGGACCAGATTCGGCATCGCCATCGACGTGTCGAACCGCGACCAGCGGGTCGTGGATTTGAGCACTTTCGAACTGCTGAGAATTGTCTTCAGGCGGGCATCGGGATTTTTGACCCCCTCCAGGACCTTCGTGGTGACCGGACCAGCGACGCCTGCCTGCTCCAGGTCTTCGGCCGTCACCAGCACCGCCGCGAGCCCCGCCGCGTCTCCGGCCGCCATTGCGCGAATCGCTTCGCGGGTCACTTCTTCCGCCGAGATGACCTTCCAGCGCTCAATCTTCCCGTCCTGATTCGCGTCGATCCCCCACCGCGTGCCGGCCGTGTTCAGCCAGCGGCTCTGGTCGATCTCGTTGTCGGCGTTCGTGTCGAGGTCCCGATACACCTCCAGACCGTTCAGGTAATAGCTGAACATGTCGACCTGTTCGTCGTCGTCGTCGGTGTCCATGAACCGCCGCAGGATCTGCCCGTCCGGACCGAATATGAGGTAACCCGACGTCCGTCCCTCGCGGAAGACTTTCAGCGTACACTTGGAGATCGCCGCTGCCTCGGGCGACTCGATTTCTACGTCCTTCTGCCGCGGACGGTACGCGAGGATCTGTTCCACCTTGACCTGCGCTGACGCACCGTCGATGAGCCCCAGCAGCACGAGACCCGCAACACACAGCACGTGAAAGGACCGGACCAGCATCAGCGTCACTCCGTTGTGTGGTCCACGCCGCCGCAGCGGGCGGACCGTGGTCTCCAATTCGAGGAAACTCCCTGCGCCGCAAGTACGGCACAGCGTTAGAATAGTAGTGAAAACCGCCCGCTCAGGTCACGGCCAATTTGGCCCATTCCCCGTTCACAATTCGCCATTCCCTGCTCACTCCGACTCCCATGAAATCGCCCCCCAGGACCGGCTCCACCCACGTCATCACGCTCGTGGTGACGCCCGACCAGGCGATTTCCTTTGCCGGACTCCCCCAGATCCTGGCGACGCCGTGGATGATCTGGAACCTGGAGCACGCCGCGCTCGACCTGCTCAAGCCGCATCTCGACGAGGGAGAAATCAGTGTCGGCACCCGCGTCGAAGTGGACCATCTCGCCGCCGCCAAGGTTGGATCAGAAGTCTCCTATTCCGCCCGGGTCGTCCTCGTCGACGGCGATGACGCCACGTTTCAGGTCGAGGCCCGTTGTGGCGACCGGGTCCTCTCGCGCGGCCTGCACAAGCGCCGCGTCGTCGCCGCCGAACGCCTCCGTAAGCGGCTGGAGTCGCTGTAGGACGGAACACGTTGGCGCAGCGACCCGGACGCTTGAAGCGTGCGGGTCGCGGATCACGGTTCCCGCCGGACGTC
>CAZWGW010000585.1:0-5108 GCA_964633565.1 uncultured Planctomycetaceae bacterium | reverse complement strand
ACAATTGCAGCACAGCCCAGGGCGGAGCAAGGGCGCCACTTCCACATCATGAAGCTGGAGCAACGGATCGCACCCAACAAAGGTGGCATTCCCAACGGCGGCTCCGGATCGTGCGATGGCGGGTTGTACTGCCACCATCCCAAGGGCGGCTACTGACTCGCCAGAGGCCAGTCCGGTGGGCGGTGCTCACCAGCCAGGCGAGTGAACTGTTCGCAAGGTCAGCCGCGGGCGATTGGTCTGCTCGCCCGGGAACGTCGTCCCTCAACCTGATGCAGACTGCCTCTTCTCATCAGTCGGAGATTTCCATGAAACAGCGTAAAGAACAAATGCAGGCGCAAGCTGTCCGGAAAACCAGAACGCAGCGCTTCCAGATCGTCAAGCTGGAGGAGCGGATCGCCCCCAACAAGGGTGGCATCGCGAACGGAGGCAATCGGTACTGCTACGGGGGGGGTGGGTACGCGGGGTACGTGTGGTGCTGCAATAACGGCGGCCACTGCAGGTTGCACTGACGGCCACGCTAATTTGTTTTAGTGCGACCCGCGGCCGGCGGCGACAACCGCAACCATTGCAGCTTCGTTTGATGGTATGGCCAAGCCTGAGGTCAGGTGATTGGAGTCTTGTCAGGGACAGCGCGTCATGCGCTGTCCCTGTTCCTCACCTCGGTGGACGAGGTGCCATCAGCATCCCACAGAATGCCACGTCGGTCCCGGCACGAAGTACGAAGCCGGTCGCACAGGCATGAGAGCAATGACTGCAGTACCAGTCAGAACCGGCCTGCGGAAACGGGGTGCCCCTTTCCGGCAACCAGCATCAACGAACAAAGGAACTCCGGCACCGACGGCCACGGTAATCATCACGGCTGTCGCGGATCCGGCACCGAAAAAAATGCAGAATTCATGAGGGACTTCACGTGGCGTTTTCGCATTGTTGCTGTCGAACCCGACTGGAACGACTGCCGGCTCCGCGGTCCTGCCTGCCCTCGGAAGTCGACATCCTGATGCGAGTACAGGCCGCTTTCACCACAGGAGTGTTCCCATGAAGTGGCGTAGCAAAGTATCGAAGCAATCCGTGCCGGAGCGTGTGCAGCAACGGAAGAGCCGTTTCCAGATCATGAAGCTGGAGGAGCGGATCGCGCCGTGCGCGTACAAATACCGGGGTCGTACCGTGCACTATCCGGGGCCGTGCGGAGGCCACAAGCACTAGACGCTTCATTTCGAGCTGCCGGGCGGGGCGTCCGTGGAGTCCGGCACTGGGGGAGGGGCGCTGCCCCTTCCCCGCTCATCTGTTTCGAGCACTGAGGAATGGTGTCATGTCACAAGTCGCCACCGTCCCCCCGCCCCGACGGGTGGACCTGGTTGCCTGGCCAGCCGGCCGAAATGGCCGGTATCTGATCCGGAGCCGGGCCAGCGGCGAGTCGTTTGAACTCGGGCCGGAAGAGCACTTCCTCCTGGAACGGCTCGACGGCCGACGATCCGGCGCTGCGATCGGCCAGGAGTTCGCCGAACATTTCGGCGAACCGCTGTCCGCGGACGATCTGCACGAGTTCGTCGAACTGGCGACTGAGCGCGGGCTGCTTGCCCCTTCACCCCCGGTCCCTCTCCCCGCCGGAGAAAGGGGAGAACGTCCGTTGGGACCACTCACTCCTGTCGACACTCCTGTCGCAAAGCGGACGCTGTCGGCGCGACTGGCGTCGTGCGGACTCAAGTTTACTTCGGCCGCGCTGCGCCGTCCGGCCACATGGGTCAATACGGCGGCCGGTTACATTGATGCGCTGCGATTACGCCGGCTGGATTACGTGCCGCGCCCGGATGACGTGTTCATCGTCACCTACCCGCGTTCCGGTACGACCTGGATGCAGATGATCCTGTACCAGCTCACGACCGACGGCAACATGGTCTTCCCGCACATCGCGGAATACTGCCCCTGGTTTGAAAAGTCAGTCCGCTCGGCCCGGGCCTTTGAGACGCGCCCCTCCCCGCGGCTGTTCAAGTCCCACCTGCCGTATCGCAAGATTCCCCGGGGAGCCGGCCGGTACATCTATGTGGCGCGCAACGGCCGCGACGTCGCCGTCTCCTGTTACCACCTGTACCGGATGTACAACGGCTTCGAGGGGACGTTCGACGAGTTCTTTGACCAATTCCTCCAGGGAAAGGTGGAGTTCGGCTCGTGGTGCGAACATGTGCGGGAGTGGTGGGCGCACCGGCACGACCCGAATGTGCTCTTCCTGACCTATGAGGAACTGAGCCGCGACCTGGAAGGAACGATCCGCCGGATTGCTGCGTTCCTTAACCTCGAACCCTCGGCGGCTGACTATGCGCGGATCGTGGAACGGTCCGGCTTCGCCTTCATGAAGCAGCACGAGGAACAGTTCGACCCCGTCGTGGAGACGCTGTGGGAGCAGGGGCTGAAGTTGAAGTCGTTCCTGCGCAACGGGCGCGTCGGCGAAGGGAGCGTCTCTCTGACCGCCGAACAACACGCGCAGTTTGAACGGCAGTTTGCCTGGCGGCTGCAGGAGGCCGGAGTCCCCGTGACATGACGACCGTCATCGCCCGCTGTCCGATGCACCGTCCCGGGCTGGTCATTCGACCGCTCGGTGGTGACGGACGGTACGTCGTCAAGGATCCACACAGCGGTGCATATTTTGAACTGGGCGAAGAGGAGCACTTCCTGCTGCAGCAGCTTGACGGAGAGCAGGACGCTGGGGACGTGTGCCGAGCATTCGGAGAGCGGTTTGGTGAACCGCTGTCCGCCGATGACCTGGACGGCTTTGTCGCAATGGCCGCGAAGCAGGGGCTCCTGCGGGATGGAGAGACAGAGAGACGGAGCGACGGAGAGCAGAATCCCCGTAATAACTCCGTCGCCCCCCCTCCCTCCATCTCTCCCTCTCTCCGTCCCTCCGTCTCAAAACCGCGACAGAGCCTTCTCTACTGGCGGCGGAACATCTTCGATCCCGACCGGTTCTTCACCCGGCTGGCGCCGAAGATCCCGTTCTTCTGGACCCCCGCGTTCCTGTTCGTGTCGGCCGCCTGCATCGCCCTGGCGACGCTGATCGTCTGGACCGGCCGCCATGAACTGGCCGGCTCGTTGCGGAGTTCGCTGCGCTGGGAGACGGCCGTGCTCGTCTGGCTGACGCTGCTGGCTGTCACGCTGCTGCATGAATCGGCCCACGGATTGACCTGCAAACACTACGGCGGCGAAGTCCACGAAATCGGCTTTCTGCTGATGTATTTCATGCCGTGCTTCTACTGCAACGTGTCGGATGCGTGGCTGTTCCCCGAGAAGTCCAAACGGCTGTGGGTGACGTTCGCGGGGGGCTATTTCGAGTTGTTCCTGTGGGCGCTGGCGGTGTTCGTGTGGCGCGTCACCGTGCCGGGGTCGCTGATCAACGGTCTGGCGTTCGTCGTGCTGTCAGTGTGCGGCGTGCAGACGCTGTTCAACTTCAATCCGCTGCTGAAGCTCGACGGCTACTACCTCCTCAGCGACTGGCTGGAGGTGCCGAACCTGCGGCAACGGTCGTTTGAGCGATTCAAGGCGCACGCCCGGCGACTGCTGTGGGGTGGGGCCGGGCCGGCCCCTCATCGCCGCGGCCGCGTGCTGACACTCTTTGGCCTGGTGAGCTGGAGCTTCTCGGTGTTCTTCCTGTGCGGCATGTGCCTCGCGCTGATGCATTGGGCCACGCACAGCGTCTGGGG
The DNA here is from genome assembly GCA_964633565.1 of uncultured Planctomycetaceae bacterium. Lineage (GTDB taxonomy): Bacteria > Planctomycetota > Planctomycetia > Planctomycetales > Planctomycetaceae > CAZWGW01. Next base: position 1,416 of record CAZWGW010000585.1, on the reverse strand, counting down.
GATCGCGGGAATGATCGGCGTGGGACTGTTGACGGTGGCGTCGTTGCGGGGACTGTTCTCCGGTTTTCTGGCGGGGGAGGTGAAGACCATGTTGCGTTCACGACCGCTGCGGATGGTGGTTTGGATCGGCACACTCGGGCTGCTGGTCGCCGGAGCATGCCTGATTGAGGTTGAGGATCGGGCGACCGGTCCGTTCACGCTCCGCGCCCGGACGCATGCGGACGTCCCGGCGCCGATCGCCGGCGTCTTGCGGCTCGCGTACGTCGAAGAGGGGGACTGCGTGCCGGAAGGGATGGTGCTGTTCCGGGTCGAGGTTCCCGAACTCGCCCCCAAGCTGGGTCGGAAGCGCGCTGAGCGCGATGAGGCCGCCGCGCGACTCGCACAACTCGAAACCGGCACGCGGCCGGAAGAGATCACTGCCGGCCGGCAGCGTGTCGAGCGCGCCTTGGGCGCGCGCGACCTGGCTGCCGCGCATCTGGAGCGGACCCGCTCGGCGCACGTTGCCGAATCGCAACGACTCGATCAGGAGATCGTCCTCGCGCGTGCCGAGTTGCGGGCGGCGGAGTCGGCCCTGCAGAGCGCCCGCGGTCTGCGCGAACAGCAGGCGCTGTCAGCAGCGCAGTATGAGGCCGCGGCTGCCGAGGCGGACGTCCGTGCCGCGCAGGTCGAACAGGCGCTGGCCGACCGCAGGGCCCATGACGCGGCGGGCGTACTCGTGGCCGAGCAGGAACTGGCCGGCCGCGAGCGCGAACTGGGTGAGGCCCAATCCGCACTGACACTGCTGGAGGCGGGCACGCGACCTGAGGAGATCACCGCCCAGCGGGCGCGGCTCAGGCAGATCGAAGCCGACGTTGAGGAACTCGAGGCGATTGAACGCAAACAGACGGTCATCGCTCCGACCGCCGGCGTCGTGGTGACGCCGCACGTCGCAGACCGGATCGGTCGGCACTTCTCGCAGGGGGAGGTGATCTGCGTGCTGGACGACGTCGAGCAACTTACCGCCGAGATTGCACTCTCCGAAGATGCGGTCCGACGTGTCTCCGGCGGACAGAGCGCCCGCCTGCGGCCCCGCGGACTGACCATGGAAACGATCGCGACGAACGTAAATCATGTCGCGGCTGCCGCAGCCGCGACAATCCCGGGAATGGCGGCGACGGGAACTCTGCCCAGCACGGTGACGATCGCCTGCGACGTCCCCAATCCTGAGCGTCGGTTGCGTCCGGGCATGACTGGCTACGCCCGCATCGACACCGGCCGCCGTTCCATTGCGGCAATTGTCCAAGACCGGGTGCTGCATTATGTGCGCACGGAGTTCTGGTGGTGAGCCGTCCGATAAGCTCCAGTCTGGCGTGCTCGAAGAACTTCGCCAACAATCTGGTTGTCGCTGCTGCCGCCGCAAGCTAGCATTGAGCAGTC
>CAZWGW010000584.1:0-5112 GCA_964633565.1 uncultured Planctomycetaceae bacterium | reverse complement strand
CTCCAGCGCCGTCGTCGCCTCCACGCTGACCACGGTGGCCGTGTTTATCCCGGTGGTGTTCGTGCAGGAGGAGGCGGGGCAACTTTTCCGCGACATCGCGCTGGCGATCACCGCGGCGGTGCTGCTGTCGATGATCGTCGCTGTGACGGTCATTCCGACCGCGGCGGCGCGGCTGTTCAGCGATCGCCGGCGTCGATTGGCAAACCCGACCGACGACGAGCGTGTGACTTTGACCAACGGCAACGGACACATCGGACATGCCGCGGCACCTGGCGCGCCGCCAGCAGCGTCCGGATGGACGTCGAAACTGACTCAGGCGGTCGTGGGACCGGTCAATCTTGTGGGGGGCGCATCTGTCCGCCTGATCCTCGCTTTCAACGACTGGCTGCTGCAGGGGGTCTACCGGAGGATCGCGTTCACGATGTCGATCGTCGGCCTGGCGTGCGCTGCAACGTGGGCCCTCTGGCCGAAGGTCGAATACCTGCCCGGCGGCAATCGCAACCTGGTGTTCGGCATCCTGCTGCCGCCGCCGGGGTACAACATGGACCAGCTTACGGAGATCGGGCAGAAGGTCGAAGACGACCTGCGGCCCTACTGGGACGTGGACCCCGACTCGCCCAAAGCGGCCAAGTTGAAGTACCCGGTCATCGGAGACTTCTTTTTCGTCGTACGCGGGCGCATGGTGTTCATGGGACTGAAGGCGGCCGATCCGACCCGCGCGGCGGGATTGATCCCGCTCGTCCACGAAGTGACGGGCGACCTGCCCGGCACGTTTGCGATCGTCAACCAGTCGAGCCTGTTTGAGCAGGGGCTGGCGACGGGCCGCTCAATCGACGTCGAAATCACCGGACCGCAACTCGAACAACTCCTGAACATCGGGCGTCAGGTGATGGGCAAAGTGGCCGCAGCCGTTCCCGGAGCCCAGGCGTTTCCCCGGCCCAGCCTCGACATGTCCAGCCCCGAGGTCCACGTCGAGCCGAGGCTGGTCCAGGCGGCCGAAATGGGCATCCCCACGGCCGAGTTGGGGTACGGCGTCAACGCGCTTGTCGATGGCGCGTACGCCGGAGACTACTACCTCGGCGCCGACAAGATCGACCTGACCATCAAGGGAGAACTGCAGTACGCGCAGCAGACGCAGGACCTTGCGACGCTGCCGATCGCAACGCCGGGCGGGCAACTGGTTCCGCTCTCGGCTGTGGCCAACGTGGAATTGGGGAGTGGCCCGGAACAGATCAATCACCGCGAACGGCTGCGGGCCATCACGATCCAGGTCTCCCCCCCGCCGGAGATGGCCCTCGAGGACGCCATGACGCGCATCACCGGGCAGGTCATTTCGCCGCTGCGCGAGAGCGGACAGTTGCAGTGGGGCTACATGATCACGCTTGCCGGCACGGCCGACAAACTGAACGAGACGTGGCGGGCGCTGTGGTTCAACTTTGCGCTGGCCGCGCTGATCACGTACCTGCTGATGGCCGCGCTGTTCGAGTCTTGGCTGTACCCGCTCGTGATCATCTTCACCGTACCGCTCGGCGCGATCGGCGGCATCCTGGGGCTGGCGCTGCTCAACCTGTTCATCCTGCAGCCGCTCGACGTGCTGACGATGCTCGGTTTCGTGATCCTGATCGGGACCGTAGTGAATAATCCGATTCTGATCGTGCACCAGGCGCTTCTGCACATCCGTGAGGATGGCATGACGCAGCGTGCGGCCGTGCTGGAGGCGACCCGCAGTCGCGTGCGGCCGATCTTCATGACGACGATCACGACGGTACTCGGGCTGTTGCCGCTCGTGCTGTTCCCGGGGGCCGGAAGCGAACTGTACCGCGGGCTGGGGACGGTGTTCCTCGGGGGCCTCGTGGTCTCGACGATCTTCACGCTGGTGCTGGTCCCCGCGCTGTTCAGTCTGACAATGGACGCGAAGAACCTCGTGTTGCGGCTGCTGTTCGGGCGGAGTGCAGTCCCGGCCGTGGCAACCGAGGAAGCGGCAGGCCGCCCGGACCGGCCTGTACCGGAGCCATGGGAGCCTGTGACCGTGGACTGAGGCCCAGGAGAACTCCCTGCGCGTCGCGGGTGTCTGGTCGCGCATTGGTCGCCATCGTGCCCCACCAGTTGTCGATTCGCACACACGCCGCAGACGCACATCTCCGGTTGCGTCTGACTCCGAGATTCAAGTCGGTTATGATGCGCTCGCGTCGCATCGCGAAGAGGTCGGTTGGGCGCGAGCAGCGAGAACCCCTTGAATCCGTCGACTGCCGAACTCCAGACGATCCTGCACCTCTTCGTCGCCTTCGACTGGGGGGACGAAATCGACGTGCCGCACGCGGCGCAGCTTGTTCCCCGAGAGTTGCAGGTCGCCCCGGCGCATCCCGCCGGTTCGCCGCCGTTGCACTACCACCCGGCCCCACTGCGATTGCGAGTCGCGGGGCTGTCGCTGAACCTGCCGGAGTGCCCGCCAGCGAAGGGCGATGGAGTCGCGACGATCGTTGACTTCGCCGCGCTCAGTCTCGCATGGAGCATCCCCCTGCATGATTCGCCGGAACAGTTGTCGGCCCTCGCCGGTCGGCTGGCGGACCCGGGTGGCGTCATTGAAACGGCGCGCCGCGCACTGCAACCGCTGTTCGAGCAGTTGCGGCCGGCCATCCGCGGCGCGAAATGGGGCGACTTCAGCGAGGAGTACTTCGTCTTCCAGTTCCCCGCGCAGCCGGTAATTCCCTCCCCGGGCGATATGCTTACGGAGCGCGCCGACTGGCTGGCCGGGCTGGTGCGACTCGATCCCACGCCGCTCAGCCGCGGAGAGGTCGCCGAGGCCCTGCGCGTGAAGATGAGTTATCGGCCCCAGGACCTGGTGCTCGCCGACTGGGCGGCCGCCGTCGTCTTTGCCGACAATTGCGACGACGTCCTGGAAGTGATCGCGTTCTCCAACCTGCAGTTGCTCGAATACCGACAGATCGACCAGCAACTGGACCAGCACCTGCAGCAGGCATACCGGTTGATCCATCGCCTCACCGGCGCCTGGCTGCCGTTCTGGCGGACGCACACTCGCCCGCTCCGCGCACTGGGAAAGCTCAATGTCGACGCCAACCAGATGTTCGAGCGGACGAGCAACGCCCTGAAGCTGATCGGCGACCAGTACCTTGCCCGGCTGTATCAGTCCCTGGCGGTGCGATTCCACCTGGAAGAATGGGGGACCAACATCCGCCGGTCACTCGCGGTGCTGGAGGGGATCTACCAGGTCCTCTCGAGCCAGTCGGCGACGTACCGGGCCGAACTGCTGGAATTGACGATTGTCATCCTGATCCTCGTGGAGATCCTTTCTCCGCTGTTCAAGTAGAGACTGGCATGCCTCGTTCGGCTGAACACCCAGCCGTCATCGCTCTCGGGAGCCCACACGGCGACGACCAGATCGCCTGGAACATTGCCGACCGGTTGTCTGTTGATCCAGCTTTTCGCGGGATCTGCACCCGAGCGACGTCTCCGTGGGACGTGATCCCGCACATCCTGACGGACCGGCCCACGATCATCATCGATGCCTGCTGCTCCGGCGCACCGGCAGGTACGATTCACCGGCTGATGGCACAGGAACTGCCGGCTCAGCCCGGAATGTCGGCGTCGACGCACGGCGGCACACTGGTCGACGCGTTGCGCCTCGCGGAGTCCCTCGGATACGATGTGTCGCAGGTCACGATCTACGCGATTGAGATGGAAGCGTGCCAACCGGGCGCACCGCTGAGCGAATTGGCGCGCCGTGCGGCCGAACAAATGGCGGTCCGAATTCGGGATGAACTGGCGGACAGGGGGAAATCCCGTTAGAAGTCCGATCAGGGGAGCAGGGAGGATGCACGAACTCTCTCTGGCACGCGCACTGCTGCGGCAGGTGGAGGAACTGAGGCAGTCCCACCGCGCCGAGGGCGTGCGCACCGTCCGCGTTTCCGTCGGGGAGTTTTCGGGCGTCGAAGCAGACCTGCTGGACAGCGCGTTCTGCCAGCTCACCAAGGGGACGCCGGTGGAAGGCGCCCAACTGTCGATTGAACGAGTCCCGCTGGAAGCACGATGCACCGTGTGTGAGCACGAATTCCCCGTCCGCGCGTTCCGCTTTGTCTGCCCGCACTGCGAGGCGCGGGACGTGCGGATTGTCCGCGGCGAGGAGCTGATGCTGGAGACCCTCACGCTCGCGGAGGCCGAATCATGACAAACCAGGTCGTTGAAACGCTGCGAGGAATCCACCTCCTGCAGGAACTCCCGGACGAGCTGCTGCAGCAGCTCGCCACAATTTCCCGTGTGGTCGACTTCCCCGCCGGTGCAGTCATCTTCCGTCAGGGTGAAGCGGCGACCACAATTTATCTGGTCCTGGACGGGAACGTCGCGTTGGAAATCTGCGCTCCGGGGGTGGGCTGCAAGCGGATCCTCACCGTGGCCCCCGGTGAGCTGCTCGGCTGGTCCCCCGTCCTGGAGCAGGACCGGCTGACGGCGACGGCCCGCGCCCTCACAGCCACGCGCGCCGTGGCGCTCGACGGGCCGCAGGTCCTCGCGATCTGCGAGCACAATCCCCGGTTCGGCTACGAATTCATGAAACGCGCGGCGCTCGCGCTCGCCCGCCGGCTCAACGCGACCCGACTGCAACTGCTGGACGTCTTCGGCTCGCAGATGGCCCGCGCACCGGACGAACGCACACCGGAAGAGTCGGTTCCCGGCCCGGAGTTCTGAGTTCAATTCACATCAGGGATCGCTACGGTAGCCGGGGTCAGTGACCGCGGAGTTCCGGCCTCACTGAGGCCGGCTACAGAGACTCAACGGAACGCAACATGTCGAACGGAGCGATGCGCACCCTTCCCGTCGGAGCGTGGGTTTCGCTGGAGAAACCCCGCCTGCAGGATTTGATCGACCTGCTCAAACAGGCCGGCTACCGCACGGTCGGCCCGCGCGTCGTCGACTCCGCCATCGTCTATGACGAACTCGACTCCGTGTCGCAATTGCCGCTCGGCGTACTCGACGAACAGGACGGCGGCCGCTATCGCCTGCACGACGATCCTGATGCCGGCTACTTCGACCACGTCGTCGGCCCGCACTCACTCAAGAACTACGTCTTCCCCCCGCGCGAAACGCTGCAGGAACTGG
>CAZWGW010000583.1:1997-5123 GCA_964633565.1 uncultured Planctomycetaceae bacterium | reverse complement strand
GAGACGGATTTCAACAGGGCGGTGGAACTCCAGGCGGACAGCCCGGAAGTTCGCGCCGCGCGCGCCTTCTTTTTTGCGGACCGGGGGGAGCTCGATCGGGCGGTGGCCGATCTGGATGCGGCCTATCAACTGCTTTCCGCAGCAGAGCCGCGCGGGTCAGAAAGAATGCGAATCGACTGGGAATTGGCCGGGCGCGACGAATTGTACGGCCGGATGATGGCGCGGAATTCTCAAGTTACGGGTTCAACTCGGATGTTTCGCATGATCTACGAGCAGCGGTTGCCCGACGCCAATGCAGCGCGTGAATTGCTCGAAAACATGGGCTACCTGGGCGCCGAGGTCACGACGGCAGCACTCGCCTGTGGCGATGCCGAGGGCTTTGCACGTCACCAGAACCTGTTCCTTCAAACGCATAATGACGCGCCGCTCGATCTCGGACACCTGGTCTCGGTTGTTGGGATTGCACCTTCATCGCCAGAAAACGCAAGGATTGGTTTGGCGGCAGCGGAGCAGCTTGTCACCGAAAATCCAGGCTCAGGACTCCACCTGGCTCTACGGGGACTGGCTCATTACCGCGCTGGCCAGTTCGCTGAGGCCATCGCGGATCTGGAGAAGGCGAGTGGACGTCCCTGGCTGCATAACGCGCCATTCTATGCGGTTCGGGCGATGACCCATCATCGCGCCGGAAATCCGGACGCCGCCCGCAAATGGTTGGACAAGTCGCAAATGCTGCTCGATCTGTGCCAGCAAGCGGGACCGGCGCGCAGCGGGCAGATCATCAACCTCGAAAGCCTGCCACCAGGAGTATGGGTCGAATTGCTTGTGTTGCACCGCGAGGCCAAGGCGCTCATCGAAGGCCAGAGTCCCGACAACGGCCAACAACCGGTCGATGGCGAAAAGCGTGTGACGCCGGTGAGCAATTAGCTCGCGGTCGGAGTACAAGAATCCTCAGGTCGGGCTGCTCACCGTATGCGCTGCCGCCGAACTGCCGCATCCCGATGAGGCCGCCGCGCTGCCGGGGATTGGCAGTCCGTTCGATCCCACCAAACCACAGCCGTAATCGGCTGCGACTCTCCCGCCGCCATCGGCCCTCAAAAAATGTGGCTGACGGTGAGACAACTTCGGCTGGTTTTCCGCATTGCTGAGTGAGCCACTTCCCTCCGGCGGTACCCGGCTCACATCAGACCAGGGAGCCATGCCATGCGGATGACCACTCAGTTCCTCACCCGATCCTTGATCGGCGCAGCTCTGCTCGCGGGACTCGCCGTGACATTCTCGCAACCGCAGTTCAACCAGGTGGCACAGGCCGCCAAGGGGGGCCAGACGGACTTCCAGACGCAGATTAACGCCCTCCAGGCACAGATCAATGCGCTGACCGCTCAATTAGACGCCGAGTCTGCCAAGCTGGCGGACGTGTCCGTCGACCCCGCGACCGGCGATCTGTACGTGACGGGAATCAACCTGCACGTGCAGAGCGGCTCGGGCGCCACGGACGGCCCGATCAACGGAGCCGGAAATCTGATCATTGGTTACAACGAAGGTGCCTTCGGGCCAGGCTCGCACAATCTGGTGATCGGGCCGGGTCACACCTATAGCAGCTACGGCGGTGTGGTGGCCGGAGCGTTTAATCAGATCACCGCCCCCTTCGCGAGCATCACCGGCGGTGCCAAGAACACCGCCAGCGGAGTCACCAGCAGCGTCGCCGGCGGAACCGGGAACCTCGCCAGCTGCACCTCCAGCCATGTCAGCGCGGGGCGGTTTAACACTGCCAGCGGCGGCAGCAGCAGCGTGGGGGGCGGCTCCGACAATGTCGCCAGCGGCTTTGCCAGCACGATCCCCGGCGGTCTGGAGAACATCTCCACGATCGATTACGGCCTGGGCCCCGACCCGAAAGGCACCCCGTAAGCGCGTGATCGGGTTCGGCCGTGGGCTGAGCGCTCTCCCCTCCCCCAAGGCATTTCACACGGGGCCGCACGAGATCGAGCCGTAGGGTGCCGCGTCTTACTTCTCGCGGAATCCTGAAAAAAAGGGTCCGACCAGTGAGACAAAAAACACGGATTTTCCGCATTGCTGAATGAACACCGTCAGTTCGAGGTTGCCGAGTCAGATGACGAAACCGAGGAACCGTACCATGCGAAATCGCCGTTCGATCACGTTGAAAAGTGTCATCGCCACGCTGGTGGCCGGGCTGATCGGGATCACCGTCGCCTGGCAACCCGGTCTTGCCAAAGGCAGGCCCGGCAGCGGTACACCTTCGCCGTATCTGTTCACCGATCTGGGGGGGTTCACCGGCGGGCCCTTTGTGCAGGCGGAGGCGTACGCCATCAGCAACCCGGATGTGGACGGCGTCGTCTCCGTCACGGGGAAGTCGTACATCACCTCCAGCACCGCTCCGTCGATCGTGCATCCGCCCGTCTGGGAAGTTTCGGCCGCCGGCAGTCTCCTGGGACTGTTCGACATCGGCACACCACCGGGGATTGCACAGGCGATTGCCAATGACATCAATGACGCTGGTTGGGCCACGGGGGAAACCCGCAACAGCAATTTCGGTGACAACACGGGCTTTGTGTTCGTTCCCGGCGCGGGTTGCGTACCGCTTCCGGGGCTCGACAGCGGGTGCCTCACGCGCGGATACGGGATCAACAATTACGGTGATGTCGTCGGCATCGACGATTGCGGTGGCGGTCTGCTGTGGCACGTGGATGCGTTCGGCAACGTCAGCACGCCGATCGACCTCGGCGATTTTGATCCGTATGCGATCAATGATCTGGGCGTGATGGCGGGGCAGGTGGGGGCCAGTTCGGGGAACGGTCAACCCGCGATCGCCCGGATCGACGGAACCGGTCTGCATGTGATGGTTCTGCCGGGTGCGACCTACGGCATCGCCTACGCCATCAACAATCACAACGACGTCGTCGGAGACGTCGCGAGCGCCACTCCCTCCGTTCCGTTCTACTGCCCGGCCGGCGGCACCGTCACGCCCCTCCCGACTCTGGGGGGCGGCAGGGCCAGCGCTCGCGGCATCAATGATCAGGGGCAGATCGTCGGCTGGGCCGACTATCCCAGAAAGGGGAACACGATCAAGCAGGTCGGGGTGATCTGGAAGAACGGCGTCCTCTCTGACCT
>CAZWGW010000583.1:0-1987 GCA_964633565.1 uncultured Planctomycetaceae bacterium | reverse complement strand
ACAGCCCTCTGATCGTGCTCGCCGACGCAGATCTGAACAAGGTGGCCGACGCCGGCACTTCCAACAACCTGCAGCAGGCGCGGGGCATCAACAATCTCGGCCAGATCGTGGGCATGGTCTACACCAGTTCGCCGTCGGAAATCCACGGCTACCTGTTGACGCCGCGGTGATTCGTCTCACCGACACAGCAGTCACTGCAATTGCCAGCGTGCATCGGCGCCAATCACGTCCGCACCTCGTCTCACAGCTCATTCCGGCATCTGGTCTGCGTCCCGGGCTTGAGCAGTTCCATAACGACGCGGACCAAAAGGAAGTATCAAATGTCGAAGCGATTCGTTTGCATGGCGACCGTGGCATTACTTGGGGGGACACTGGCTCCTTTTGCGAATGCGGGTGAGAGCGTTCACAGCGTGTGCGGGCATTCTCCCACATTTGTCTTCGCGCCTCCTGATCAAGCCAACCTTGAAGAAGTCAGCATTCAGGCTTCACAGGGCAGCGATGGGACCATCCGGGGACACATCACTTTCCCCGGCGTCTACCTTTTGAATCCCCCGGCTAACGACGGGCCGACGTTGTACGCGCCCGAAGGGGCGGGTTGGACCTGGCAGATCGACGTCGACACGCTGGTTGTCGACGGGAACGTCGCCTGGGTCGGGGGCGTGATTCTGCATGACAATCGCGATCCGAGCTATGAAGGGAGCTGGTTTGGATTCACGATCATTGACAACGGCGCCGGGGCCAACGATCCACCTGACGTGATGGTGCCGTTCATCGTCCTGGACCCGGCAGAATTGGAAGATCTCGAAATGAGTGGCATATACGCCGTCACCGGCAATTTCACCATCCGCTAGACACGCGATTGCGCACGAGGGGCGGTCGCGCGCTGCGACCGAATGGAGTCCCTTCAGCAAACGTGACGGACCGCTGACAATTGGCTGAGGTTCCGCCTGAAAACCGGCTATTCACCGGCCACAACCTGTTCGCGGCGATCGTTCTGCGCGCTGACGTAACTTCCATCACAACGTAGACCGGAAGGAACTTCCATGTCATTGAAACTCATGTTCGGCTGGAGCATCGTTACGATGTTGGCGCTCAATGTCGGCGTCCGTTCCGCCAACGCTCAATCCGAGGTCTTCGGCAACGGCATCGTCGAGTATCTCGAAACCGGTTCGCCGTACTGGGTGACCAAGTTCTCGCACTTTGCAATCAACGCCTGGCTGGACGAAGACGGCGTCGCCCATGGGCACATGGCCTGGACCGGCGACACCAACCGCATCCCCGTCGGCCGTGATGTCCAGGGGAACGGCCGCGACATGCTGGTGGGGGGACTCTCCGCCCCTTGGAATGTCGAGGTGACGGACATCTACTTCTTCGGCGGAAACAGTGCCTGGGTCGTGGGAGTGGCAACGACGGCTCCCAACCCGGAAGAAATCGGCGGCATTGTCGGGGTCTACATCGTCGACAACGAAGGGACCGGCGAACCTGACCTGATGAACTTCAATTTCATCGACGCCGGCGATTTCAAGATCCGGTGAACGGGGGCCGCTGGATTCTCCAGAGATTGCACTCGGACCGTCTGGACTACTCTTCCGGAGTCTTGCCCGATCAGCGTGCTGGCCACGGTCTGCGCGCTACGAGGAGAGGCTCCGATTCACTCACCGTACGAAAGGAACGACGAATGTTCTCAAAAGCTCTGCTGGCGATCACCGCCGCGATTGTCCTCTCCTGGTCTGGCCCCCTCCGTGCCGGCAAACCGACTCCCGCTCCCACCGGCCAGACGATCTCCGTCGAATGGCGGAAAGACTCATTCGTGCCGCCCGAAATCCGCCTGATGAAGGAGGATGGCACCGGTTTGCTGACCGTGAACAAGAATCCCGACCTGGGGCGCGGCGGCTGGCCCCGCTGGTCGCCCAACGGGCAGATGATCGGCTGCTACCGCAAGGTCGTGACAGATTCCCGGGGCAGCATCGTCGATGACGGAATCGCG
>CAZWGW010000582.1:0-5134 GCA_964633565.1 uncultured Planctomycetaceae bacterium | reverse complement strand
CAGCCAGCGGGGCCTGCTCGAAACGACACTCGTCTGCAATCTCGCCGAGTTTGGCCGCACTCCCCGCGTCAACCCGGCCGGCGGCCGCGACCACTGGCCGCAGTGCTTCACCGTCGGCTTTGCCGGCGGCGGCATCAAAGGGGGCCGCGTCGTCGGGGCGAGCGACCCGATCGGCGGCGTTCCGGCCGACCGCCCGGTCGGCCCTTCCGAGATTGCGGCCACCGTCTTCCACAGCCTGGGGTTCAACCTGGAGTCGACGCTCCCCGGCCCGGCGGGGCGGCCGTTCCCGCTGGTGGATTTCGGTCATCGGGAGATCCACGAACTGTTTTGAGATCGAGGAAACGCCAATGACGCAATTGAGCATCACGCTGACCGACGAAGCCAGAGACTTCGTTGAACGCACTGCCAAGGCACGCGGTCTGCACACACCCAGCGATTTTATTCGGGAACTTGTCGAGCGTGAGCGCATGCGCACCGACCTTGACAACCTGCTCCTTGACGGCCTGGATTCGGGCGAGCCGATGCCCGTCACAGACGAGTGGTGGGAGCAAAAGCGATCGCAATTGGCAGAGCGCCTCGCTCGAGCAACCCAATGAGCCGTCAGGCCCAGCTTCGACCGCGCGCGGAGGAGGACATCGACAGTCAGTTTGTATACATCGCCAAACAGTCATGCGAAGCGGCCCATCGTTTCCTCACGCAGGTGCGCAGCACAATTTGCCGGCTAGTGGATTCTCCGGGCCTGGGAATCCGTTACAGTTCGATCCACCCTCGGCTCACCGACGTGTTCGTGTGGAAAATCGACCAGTTTCCAAACCACTTGTTGTTCTACCGGCAAACCGAATACGGAATCGAAGTCCTGCGGGTATTGCATGGAGCGCGCGATATCGAGGCGCTGTTTGACACGGGAGAAATAGAAGGACTGCAGAATTGAGGGAACGCACCACCGTGCTTACCGCCGAGGACATTGACGCAAGGAAACGACGGCGACCCTTGATTGCGATACGGGTACGGACAAATCGCAACGAGAGTTTTGATGTCCTCAATCCGCGAATGCTGATGATCGGGCGTCGCGACATCCTGATCGGAAATCCGGATTGGCGGAAGCCCGACATCTACGTTCAACTCGCGCGCGTGGCGCTCGCGGATATCACGGCACTGGAGCGCATTGATTGAGGTGATTCGACGACAGATGGTCATCGGTTCTTGAGGTCGGCGCGAACATTCCACATTCGGCAAATGAAGTATCCCATGCTCAGACGTAGCTACGCATCGTTCATCATTGGCAGTCTTATCAGTTCGACAGCATTCGCAAATGGCGTGCTCGTCCTCCCTCAGGACTTCACTCTCTCATCCTCCGCATCGACCCAACGCCTGATCGTCAATCGCGTGAGCGGCGGCTCCGCACAGGAACAGTTCGCCGGCCCCGTCGCCTGGTCCACCGACAACCCCGACGTTGCGACCGTCTCCGACGGCGGCCTCGTCCACCCCGTCAACAACGGCCAGACCACAATCACCGCCACGTTCGGCGATCAGACCGCCACGGCCAAAGTCACCGTGACCGGGATGGACCAGCCCTTCACCTGGAGTTTCCGCAACCACGTCCTCCCCGTCCTCAGCAAAGCCGGCTGCAACAGCGGCGCCTGCCACGGGGCGCTCGCCGGGAAGGGTGGCTTCAAACTTTCCCTTCGCGGCTACGACCCATCCACCGACCATTTCAACATCGTCCAGCAGGACCGCGGCCGCCGCATTGAATTGAGCGACCCCGGCCGCAGCCTGTTCCTCGCGAAACCCTCCGGCGCGATGCCGCACAAGGGGGGGCTGCGGTTCGAGACCGATTCGCTGCAGTACCGAATCCTGTCGGAATGGATCGCCCATGGCGCCACGCCCCCGAGCGACGATGATCCGCGCATCGCGGGACTTGAGATCCTCCCCGACGCGTCCCTGCACAAGCCCGGCCAGACGCAGCAGATGCTGGTCTCGGCCGTCTACAGCGACGGTCGCAAGGAGGACGTCACGCACTGGGTCAAGTGGTCCTCCTCCAACGAAGCGGTCTGCCAGGTCGACGACAACGGTAAGGTGACCGTCGTCGGCCAGGGCGTCGGCGCGATCGTCGGCTGGTATTCGTCAAAGCTCGCCATCGCCCGTATCACCGTGCCCTATTCGAACGAAGGAACGTTCGAGTACGCCGCTGCGCGGAACTTCGTCGACGAGCAGATCGACAAGCAATTGGCTCTGCTGCGGCTGCCGTCCTCGTCGCGGTGCAGCGACGCGGAATTCGTCCGCCGCGCGTACGTCGACACGATTGGCCTGCTCCCGACGCCGGACGAGGTGCGGAAGTTCCTCGCGGATGGCTCTGCCGACAAACGCGACAAGCTGATTGACGAACTCCTTGCGCGGCCCGAGTACGTCGACTACTGGACCTACAAATGGTCGGACGTATTGATGCTCAACGGCACGCTCCTCCGCCCACAGCCGCTCAAGACGTACTATCTGTGGATCAGGGGCCATGTCGAGCGCAACACACCTTGGGACCAGTTCGTGCGCGCGGTGGTCACATCGACCGGCAGCAGTGTGCAGAACGGGGCCGTCAACTTCTACTCGCTCTACCAGAGTCCGGAGGAGATGTCGGAGAACGCCTGCCAGGCGTTCCTCGGCTTGTCCGTCGCCTGCGCCAAGTGTCACAACCACCCGCTCGAAAAATGGACCAACGACCAGTACTACTCGATGGCCAACCTCTTCGCCCGAGTGAAGGCGAAGGGCTGGGGGGGCGAATCCCGCAGCGGCGACGGCGAACGCACAGTCTACGTCGCGACGACTGGCGAACTGGTCCAACCGCGGACCGGCAAGCCGCAGCCGCCCACGCCGCTCGACGGCGAATCGCTTCCCTTCGACGATCCGACCGACCGCCGCATTCACCTCGCGAACTGGCTCACGTCGCCGGAGAACCCCTACTTTGCCCGCTCGATCGCCAACCGAGTCTGGGCGAACTTCTTCGGCGTCGGCATCGTCGAGAGCGTCGACGATATGCGGGTCTCGAACCCCGCCAGCAACGAAGAACTGCTCTCAGCCGCGGCGAAGTTCGTGATCGACAACAAGTTCGACCTGAAGGCCCTGATGAAGGCCATCCTCCAGTCGAACGCGTATCAACGCGCGAGCGAACCACTGCCGGGCAATAAGGACGACAAGCGATTTTACTCCAGCTACTACCCGCGGCGGATGATGGCTGAAGTGCTGCACGACGGCGTCGTGCAGATCACAGAGGTGCCGAGCAAGTTCGACCAGATTGGCTTCCCCGGGGCCGACAAGCAGACGACGGACTTCTATCCGGTCGGCACGCGCGCAATCCAGCTCTACGACGCCGCCGTCGAGAACTACTTCCTGACGACGTTCGGCCGCAACCAGCGGCGGTTCGTGTGCGAATGCGAACGGAGCAACGAGCCGAGCATGGTGCAGGTGCTGCACATCTCCAACGGCGACACGCTCAACGAGAAACTGAAAACGGCCGACAACCGGGTTGACAAGTTGCTGAAACTGCGGCGCGAGGGGATGTCGGACGCGGCGCTGCTTGACGAGATCTACCTGATGTGCCTGGCGCGCTATCCGACGGAAAGCGAGCGAAACGAATTCCTGGCGATGCTGCCGGAGCCGGGGACGGCCGACGAGCGCGTCGTGCTGGAGGACCTGTTCTGGGCCGTGCTGAGCAGCCGGGAGTTTCTGTTCAATCACTGATGAGCCACAACATGCGAATTACGACGATTGCCTTCGCGATCATCTCGGTGACGCCGGTCCTCTCAGCCGAGGACACCGCCCCGGATTACGCCACGCAGGTCGCTCCGTTGCTGACCAAATACTGCGCCGGCTGTCATAACGACGACGACAAGGAAGGCGAGTTTTCGCTGGCCTCGTTCGCCTCGCTCCAGAAAGGGACGCCCGGCGGGCCGGCGCTGCTCCCGGGCGACGCCGCCAGCAGCCGCATGGTCCGCGTCCTGATGCCCGGGGCCGATCCGTCGATGCCGCCGGAAGGGGAACCGCGCCCGTCAGACGACGAGATCGCCCTTCTCAAGGCGTGGATCGACGCCGGCGCGAAAGGCCCCGAGGGCGCCGAGGTCGACCGCACGCTGCTGCTCGTACCGCAGATCGAGTCACACACCGATGTCCGCCCCATCTCTGCCGTCGACTGGTCGCCCGATGGCAAACTGGTCGCCGTCGCCCGCTTTGGCGAAGTCGCACTGCATCAGGTCGATGAGTCCGGAAAACCCGGAGAGCCCGTCCGTACGCTCACTGGTTTTCCCGGCAAGGTGAATGCCGTCCATTTCACCGCCGACGGTACGCGCCTCGTCACGGCTTCCGGCGTTCCGGGTCTCGTGGGCCGGGCCGCGATCTGCAACGTTGCCGACGGAACGCTCATCTGCGACATCCAGGGGCATCGTGACATTCTCTATGATGCCGAACTCTCCCCGGAAGGCGCGCTCCTCGCCACGTGCAGCTACGACCGGCGGATCATCCTCTGGAACACCGCGACCGGCGCGGAAGTCCGCACGCTCGAAGGGCACAACGGCGCCGTCTATGACGTCGCGTTCAGCCCCGACGGCACCGCCCTCGTCAGCGCCAGCGCCGACGATACCTGCAAGGTCTGGCGCGTCGCGGACGGCGAGAGGCTCGACACACTCGGCCAGCCCACGAAAGAACAGTACGCCGTCACGTTCAGCCCCGACGGCGACTTGGTCGTCGCCGGCGGAGCGGACAATCGCATTCGCGTCTGGCGGCTGAGCGCGACGGCGGCGGAGGGGACGAACCAGATCGTCGTCTCGCGCTTCGCCCATCAAGGGCCGATCATCAAGATCGTCTGGTCGCGCGACGGTGCTTCGCTGGCCAGTTCGGCGGAAGACCGCACCGTGCGGCTGTGGGACGCCACGCAATTGGCCGGCGGTAAGCTGGAGGAGCGGCACGTGTTGCCGACCCAGCCAGACTGGGCGCCGGCCCTGGCGTTTTCGCCGGACAGCAAGCGCGTGGCCGTCGGCCGGCTCGACGGCACGTACAGCATCTACGAAGTCGCCACGGCCAAGGTCGTGCCGCCGCCGAAGCCGGAGCTGTCCGGCGTGCCTAGCCCCCGCGGCATCCAGCAAGGCGTGCC
>CAZWGW010000581.1:0-5141 GCA_964633565.1 uncultured Planctomycetaceae bacterium | reverse complement strand
TTGTGCAGTACGCCCCCTACCGCCTTGCCCACGGCACGTGGGACGAGGTGAAGGAGGAGTTCGCCGACCGCTGCGTGGCCGAGATTGCCCGATACGCGCCGAACTTCGCGCGCTCTATCGTGCATCGCCAGGTCTTGACGCCCGTCGATCTGGAGCGGACATTCGGCCTGACGGGGGGGAACATCTTCCAGGGGGCGGTCTCCCTGCATCAACTGTTCAACCTCCGCCCGGTGCCGGGCTGGAGCGACTACCGGACGCCGGTGAACGGGTTGTACCTGTGCGGCAGCGCGGCCCACCCCGGTGGCGGCGTAATGGGGGCGTGCGGCAGAAATTCCGCCGCCGAGATGCTGCGGGATGGAAAATAGCCAGAGACCAGGCGCACGTTGCAGATCGTTTGACTTCAGACGGACAATGGGAACACTGATAACCACTCATCTCCACTAATGAAACTGTTGCGATCGCCCCAGTTCGCATTGGATTCCGAACCACCCATCAGTGGGAATTAGTGGAGATTAGTGTTCCTGCATGTTCCTGGGTGCGTATCCGCAGCCGTCACGTCGACGTGCGATCGCGGACATTTTCGTGTTCGTTCAGGCGTTCCAATGCGATACCGGAATCAGATTCCCGAACATCGACGGCCGAGCCTGTGGGCCGTGTTCCGCTGGGGGATTCTGGACAAGCTGACTGGACGACGGCACATTGCGCCGGCCGGTCCCCCCGCGCCGCGCGTCGAGCCCGACCTCGAACGGATCCATGCGACCGACGCTGGCCCACGGTTGACGTGGCTCGGTCATGCGTCGTTTCTTTTGCAGCTCGGAGGAATGAACCTGTTGATTGATCCGGTCTTTGCCGACCGGATCGGCTGGTTTTACCCGCGCCATCTCGCGCCGGGACTCGCGGCCGATCAGTTGCCGCCAGTTGACGTGCTGCTCGTGTCGCACAACCATTACGATCACCTCGACCTGCCGTCGATCGAAGATCTGCCGCGATCGGCGACGGTCGTCACGACGCGCGGCCTCGGTCGATATTTTGTGAAACGCCTGTTCGCGCGCGTGATCGAACTTGACTGGTGGGACACCGTGGACGTCGGCGCACTCCGTTTCACGCTGACTCCGGCGCGGCACTGGTCGCGGCGGACGCTGTTCGACACAAACCGCTCGCTGTGGGGCGGGTTTGTGATTGAAGCCAGCGGACGCAAACCTGAACCACGGACGTTCAGTCTCTCCGAACCAGCGCCCGGGGAAGCAAAGACGGACAGGAGAGCCGCCCGTCCCGCGGCCGTCTACTACGCGGGCGACTCCGCCTGGTTCGACGGCTTCGCCGAGGTCGGCCGCCGCTTCCCCCACCTCGACCTGGCCCTGATTCCGATCGGCGGCTACGAGCCGGCGTGGTTCATGGAGAACAACCATCTCAACCCGGAACAGTCGGGTCAGGCGTTTCTCGATTGTGGTGCGACCTGCATGGTCCCGATGCACTGGGGGACGTTTCAGATGACGGACGAGCCGCTGTCAGCCCCGATCGAGCGGCTGCAGCGCTGGTGGGCCGCAGCCGAGTTACCTGCAGGGCGTCAACTGATTGTGCCGGACGTGGGTGAGACGATTGGCCTCGATCGCGCGCCAACTCCACGATTCACGGATGACCGAGGCCGGCTTGCTGTCGCCAGCGTCGGTTCTGTAGCCGGGGTCAGTGACCCCGGCGGGCGTGTGAGCAGCGAATGACCGGTTGGCACCCCCCAGCCGGCCACACTGAGGCGGGCTGCAGAGTGCCTGCTACCGCCAGTGCGCCAGGTTTCTGCCCAGCGCCGTGCTCATGAAGTCGCGATGCGGCTCAATCCCGACACGCGGCAGGTCCAGCCGGTCGGCGTCCCAGCAGCAACCGATCGTGGGGTCGTCGGTCGTATCGCCGTCTGCGTGATACTTGCACGCCGTGCAGAGGACTCGTAGTTGCACGTCGCTGAGGGCGAACCATTCCCCACGCCGTCGTTTCACGAGTTGGGCCGCCCGATGTCCGTGGTCGGGGTCCGACGCTTCGTTGACCCGTTCCGATTCGTGAAAGACCGCGAACAGCCGGACTACGACGAGGTTCGCGCCGGGAGTTCCCTGTGCCAGCCGCAGACCATGTTGTTCGACCCGCCGCCAGTGGTCGGGACCGTGCAGCGAGTCCTCGCCCAGTCGGAATCGCGCGCTGAGCGTCTCACACAAGAATGCGAAGTCGATCTCGGCGGCAAGAGTGTTCATCAGAAAATCTCCACCATCCACGGCTCCGGGCCAGCAAAGATTCGCTCGGCATCGCGCAATACATGCGGCGGTCCGTTCAGCCAGCCCAGCGTCTGCAGCGTCTGCGGCGAAAACAATGCCGAGTACAGTGGCGCCAGCCCGCACACTTCGCATCGCAGATCGCCCCGGCCTCCGTGTCGCACTTCCACCGCACCGTTCTGAATCTCCAGCACAAACCGGCCCGTGTTGGCAGCAAGCACCGGGTCCGTGACGTCGAAATGCAACTCGGCCGAGACGTCTGCGGGATAGCCTCGCGCCATCAGCGCCCGTTCGACGTCGACGATCCGCAGCATCCAGCGGAAGACGCGCGCGGCGGCAAATTTGCACTCGCCGACGAGCGCCAGGAGCGGCTCGTTCGCCGCGCCGTGCCACGCGACAGATGACGCAATCGACGCGTGGTCCGCCAGAAACGTCCACAGCCGCCGCCCGGCCCGTGCGGTCATTGCGCAGGCGTCGCGGATTTCGATCTTTGTCGGTTCGAATCCTCCGCCGTCCTGAAAGTAGATGAGGTAACCCTCGGGATCGTCGGCATCGCCGATCAGGTATCCGTACTGCGGCTTCTGGCGATGGTTCAGGATCCGCTGCCACATTCCCGGGGTGCGGTCGAGCAGGCCGTTGCCCGCCGCGGCGCGCCGCCTGTCCAGGGCCGCAAACGGTTCCGGCGACGTCAGCGGCGCCGCATGGACCGGCAACTCGCGATTGTCGAGGCGGATATTCGTCAGCGGCAACTCGTACCCGTTCCACGAGCCGGCCTGCTCAAAGCCGACCGCCCGATAGACCGCCTGTGACGATGCGAACAGGGCCGCGAGCGGCACGCCCGCGGATCGCTGGTCTTCCAGCATGTTCTGCAGCAGAAATCGCGACGCCCTCTGGCGGCGAAACTCCGGCGCGACCCCCACGGCAGACACGCCCGCACAGCGGACCGGCCGGCCGCCGAACCACTGCCCCATCTGGTAGGTCGCCAGGCCGCCGATGAGCCGGCCGGCCTGCCGCACCACCCGCAGGTTCTCGCGCCCGATCCGCTCGACGAACATCGGCCACGCGTCACCGGGCCAGTTGATCGACTGGACGACCACATCGCGCAGTGCGGCGTCATCGTCGGGGCCGACCGTCCGTTGATATTCGAATCGGCTCACGGCAAGTCGTCCAGCAATTTGCGTCCCTGTCGCCCTGCTTCAAGCAACTGCCTGATCCGCGCAACGTCTCCATTGCGGATGGCCTGCTGAAATTCACGCAGTTGCTCGATCAGCAGACTCGCCTGATCGACGACAGGTTCGGCATTCTGCAGGAAAATGGCCGTCCACAGGTCGGGGTCACCGGTCGCAACCCGCGTCGTATCGCGGAATCCGGTGGCCGCGAGGTCCGCCTCCCCCTTTGTCAGGAGCGACGCCAGGGCCGACGCGGCCAGGTGCGGCAGATGGCTCGTCACCGCCAGCGCCCGGTCGTGGTCCTCGGGCGTCATGCACCGGACGCGCAGGCCGAGCGCCCGCCAGAAGGCCGATACGCGGTCGAGCACCTCAGGCGGCGTTTCCTCGACCGGTGTGACGACGCACACCCGCTCCTCAAACAGTGCGGCGTCGGAGTGTTCCCAGCCCCCTTTCTCGGACCCGGCAAGCGGGTGAGAACCGACGAACCGCACGGGGGGGGGCAGCGACGCGAACACATCGCGGCAGATGGCTCCCTTCGTGCTCCCCGCATCGGTGATCAGGCTCGCGGCGGCCAGCGCGGGAGCAATGCTGAGCACGTCCGCGGCGATGCGGTCGACCGGCGTGCAGACGATCACCAGGTCTGCCTCAGCGGCGTCCACGAGATCGGTGGCCGCGACGTCGATCAGACCGGTACGGCGTGCGGCGTCCAGGCGCGCTCCGCTGCGACCAACTCCGATGATCCGGCCGGCCACTCCCCGTTGCCGCACGGCGGCTGCGATCGAACCGCCGATCAGACCGACTCCGACGACGGCGATCGTACCGAACCGCACTGGGGCGTCCGATGGTGCAGGGTCCATAGTCCCGGCATCATACCGGGGTCCGTGTGCGCATCGGAAGCGCGGTCGTTACGGCGCCGCGCCGTTTGCCGCCCGCTTCTCGGGGGGCACGAGTTTGTCCAGCACGCCGTTGACAAACAGCGCCGACTGGTCGCTGCCGAACTTCTTGGCGAGTTCCAGCGCCTCGTCGATGACCACGCGGTGCGGGGTGTCGGTGTGGATCAGCTCAAACGCCCCCAGCCGCAGGCAATTCCGGTCGGTCGCGGCCATCCGGAACAGCTTCCAGTTCGTGGCGACCGCCTGAATCCGCTCATCGAGCTGCGCGCGGCACTCCATCACGCCCGCGAACAACGACCATGCGAAGCCGAGGGTCTCTTCGTCCTCGAGGCGTTCGCCGATCATGTTCTTGACGGTGCGGCCGTCGACGTCGGGGTTGAGGTCGACCTGATACAGCATCTGCAGGACGATCTCGCGGGCTTTGCTGCGGCGTGACATGGGCGGGGAGGTATGGGTATCGCGACCGGCGCCGTGCACGGCGGCATCCTCCGGAAAAACTTTCCGCGGAGACAGCGCCGCGCGCTCGGCGCGAATGGGTCGATGGAAAAACGGTGGTCAGCGCTGCCCGGGCGGGAGTTGTTTGAGCAGCGCGACCATTTCGAGCGCGGCGAGGGCCGTTTCACTCCCTTTGTTGCCCACGTTGCCCCCGGCCCGCGCCAATGCCTGCTCCATGTTACGGCACGTGAGCACGCCGAACAAGACGGGAACTCCGGACTCCAGTCCGATCTGCATGATGGCCCGGGCGACTTCGGCGTTGATGTACTCGTGGTGCAGCGTCTCCCCCTGCACGACCGCTCCCAGGCAGATCACCGCGGCGTATTCAC
>CAZWGW010000580.1:0-5148 GCA_964633565.1 uncultured Planctomycetaceae bacterium | reverse complement strand
GAATTCTGTACACCCGACCTCGGCGTCTCAACCGAACATGGCCGGATCGCCGCGCGCTTGTCCCCCACTGCCGGCTTGGTACAGTGCCTGCATCCGCCGCCCGACACCCATGCCGCGAGGCTCACCACATGGAAATCACGCTCGACATGATGCGCGAGTCGCTCTACTCCGCCGTCGTCAGCGACGCGCTCGATGCGCTCGGCTACACGCACCAGTCGCCACGCGTGCCACTGCGGCCGTTCACGACCGACAAGCTCCTCGTCGGCCGCTGCAAAACGACGCTGTGGGTTACGATGTATCACACCGACCCCCGGCCCTACGAACTGGAGCTGCAGGCCGTCGACAGTTGCCGGCCGGACGACGTGCTGATCGCTGCCGCGGGAGGTTCAACACACTCCGGTGTGTGGGGCGAACTGCTGTCGACGGCGGCCCGCAACCGCGGCTGCGTCGGGGCGATCGTCGACGGCGCCGTGCGCGACATTGCGAAGATGCGGGCGATGCCCTTTCCCGTGTTCGCCCGCGGCGCGTGCGTCTATGACAGCCAGAACCGGCAGCGGGTCGTCGACCTTGACGTTGTCGTGGAGATCGACGGCGTGCGCTTCGCGCCGGGGGACCTGGTATTCGCCGACGAGGACGGCGTGGTCGTGGTGCCGCAGGCGGTTGAAACGCAGGCGATCGCCGCCGCGTGGAAGAAGGTCCACGACGAGAACGTGACGCGCGACGCGATCAAGTCCGGAATGAAGGCGGCAGAGGCGTACAGGAAATACGGCGTGCTGTAGCCGGGGTCAGCGACCCCGGTTGTGGCGAACACACGTTCCTTCTCCGGCTTCACTGAGGCCGGCCACAGCGAGATGACATGAACGACGTCCGCAACGCCCCCTCGCCGCTGCATGCTGCGTTCATCATCCTGGGCGTCGTGATCGTGGCCAGCCTGCTGTGCGGCGGGGCGCTCTATGTTTGCTCCTGGTGGATGCACGATGCGTTTCCCGGAGGCGTGCGCAACGACATCGAATCCAACCCGGTCATCATCGAACAGATCGGTGTGATCGAAGAGTTGACGCTGGACGTCGCGGCCAGCAACGTCGAGCCGGGCGAAAACGTGTTTGTGTTCAACATCCGCGGCCCCAGGGGCCGCGGCCGACTGCGGGCGGAGGTCATTTCCCGCAGTTCCAGCGATGAAGAAGTTGTGGCGGCCGAACTGCTCCTCGAGACCGGCGGCAAGCATCAGCTCTTCCCGGACCACCCGCTACCATAGCATCACCAAACCACCAAGCGACCAAACCACCCGGACAAGCCACGCGCCGTCCACTCTCCGTCCAATTTTCTCGCATGAGCCTCTGGAAATACGCCGATCTGATCGCCCCTGTTGCACCGGAATTCAGAATCACGCTGGGAGAGGGAAATACTCCCTTCCTTCGTTCGCGGCGGATCGGACCGGCAGCGGGCCTGCGGAATCTATTCTTCAAACTCGAGACCGGCAACCCCGCCGGATCATTCAAGGACCGCTTCGCCTGCGCCGCAATCGCCGACATGCTGTCACACCGCAAGTCACGCTGCATCGCCACGTCGAGCGGCAACACCGGGGCCGCGCTGGCGGCGTATTCGGCCGCGGCGGGCATTGAATGTCACATCGCCATCGTGGAAACGGCGCCGGACAGCAAACTGCGGCAGATGCTGGCGTACGGTGCGCACATTTTCCGCATCCGGCGCTTCGGACTCGATCCGGAGGTTTCCGCGCAGACGTTTCGAGAGTTGGAGCGGATCGGCGGGCGTGCCGATTCGGCCGTCCAGATCAGCGCGTATCAGTTCAGCCCTGCCGGGATGTCGGGAGTGCAGACGGTCGCGTATGAACTCTCGGAGCAGGCGGAGGCGCCGCTGGACCACGTTTTCGCGCCGGCGGGCGGCGGCGGTCTGTGCCTGGCGCTGGCACGAGGATTCACGCAACTGGTGGAAATCGGCCGTCGACCGCGCGCGCCGGCGGTCGAAGTGGTTCAGCCGCTGGGGAACGACACCATCGCCACACCGCTTCGGCGCGGCGATCCGCGGGCGCAGTCGGTCACCGCCACGACGAAAATCAGCGGCCTGCAGGTGCCGAATGTCATCGACGGTCACCTGGCCCTGACGGAGTGCCGGGCCACCGGCGGGACGGGTCACGCAGTCGGCGACGAAGCGGTGTGGGACGCCCAGCGGCGGCTCGCACGCGAGGAGGGGATCTTCACCGAGCCGGCCGGCGCGGCGGCGCTGGCCGGCGCACTACAGGCGGCCCGCGAGGGGCTGGTGGCGCCGGACGCACACGTCGCGTGCCTCGTGACGGGGACGGGATTCAAGGACGAGGCCAGCGTGACGCGGTTGCTGGCAGGAAGGGAGAGTCCGCTGATTGAGTTGGACGATCTCAAGCGAATGGATTGAGCGACCTCAACCGGAGGCGTCACGGTCGTTCGGCAATGACCTGATCGCCGTCGGAGGGCGGCGCGTTGCCGCACAGGCGCGTCAGCAGGTTCCCGGGCGGATACGGGTGCCCTTTGTGCTGACGAAAGGCCTCGCCATAGGCGACGCCGATTTCGTTTCCGCGGCGCGCGCTCCAGCGACGGCAGCCGTCGAGATACTCGTCGAGGCCGTGCTGCCGGCGCAGCCAGGCCCGCTGGCTGTCGTGGCAGGCCAGCATCTCCAGCTTGCGCTCGAACGTCGACGAAATGTCGATGATGAACTCGGTCGCAATCGGCGCGCCGTACCAGTCGACCCCCTCGATCGGGTCGACGTAATACAGGGCGGGAATGCGCGCGGTCGGCGGG
The DNA here is from genome assembly GCA_964633565.1 of uncultured Planctomycetaceae bacterium. Taxonomy (GTDB): domain Bacteria; phylum Planctomycetota; class Planctomycetia; order Planctomycetales; family Planctomycetaceae; genus CAZWGW01. The sequence goes on along the minus strand of CAZWGW010000580.1, from coordinate 2,356 downwards.
GCAGGGTCCCATTGGCGCGTCGCATAGTTCGGACACGAGGCGTTGAACGTGGCGTCCCGCACCAGGCGACTCGTCATCTCGTGGTCGGACATGTAATCCACCGGCGGCGCCGTGATGACGATGTCCGGTCGCGCGCGGCGGACCACCTCAGTCACCCGGCGGCGGCTGTCGTTGTCGACGCAGATTGAAAGGTCCTTGAATTCCAGGCAGATGTACTCGGCTCCGAGCAGCTCCGCGGAGCGGAGCGCCTCGCCGCGCCGAACGGCGGAGATCTCGTCCGGACCGAGTTCGGCGCTGCCACAGTCGCCGGCGGTCATTGTGGCCATGACGATCGGGCAGCCCTGCGCTTTCAGGAGCAGGAGCGTGCCGGCGCACTGGAATTCGATGTCGTCGGGATGGGCGTGGATCGCGAGGACGCGAGGGGGGGAGGAGTGAGACATAGGGTGGCGTGAACTTTCATACGCCCCATCTGCCCGGCAATCGATGAGGGGATGAGGAGATGAGGCGATACGGGGATTACACATGGAGCCGCCGTGCAATCGACGGCATCCATTATGTTGTCGGCTCGGGAGGGCGGCACACCCTACCGGTGGCCGAAGGCGTGCTCCAGCAGATCATCGTCGAAGTGCCTTGGCACGCCCCCTTCGGCGGCGTACAGGTACAATGCCGCAAGCAGGATGCTGTCTAGAGCGGTCGAGACCAGCGACACGACCAGCAGCGCCACAACGCCGCAGGCGATGAGCGCCGCGCCGATGGCGATTTGTCCGGCGCCGATGGCGAAGCCCCCCAGTACGATCGGAACGATGGCGACAAGGGTTGCCAGAAACACGAAGAACCCCTTGCTGAAGCCGGCCGTGACGGCTTCCCCCCAGGTCCGGCTGAGGACCGACAGCGAGCGTTTGACCGCCTGGATCGGTCCGACCTGTTCGACGACCAGCACGGGAACGACGAAATACGTGGCGATCGTCCAGCCGGCGCCGAGCAGGGCTGCGGCAAGCTGTCCGGCCCGCTCGGAACGGGACTCGATGACCTTCAGGATCAGCCCGACCGAAGCGCTGACCAGCGACCAGGCGAGGATCACCGGGAGGCGGCTGAACGCGATGCGGAACCCGTCGCCGACCGTCGGGTCTCCTCCCCGGAAACGGATGATCGCGCACGACACGAGGGCCGAGTTGAAGAACACGATCACGAAATAATTGACCGCGAAGAACGCGAAGGCGATCACGTACGCCAGCGGGTCGTTGGCCAGTTCATTCCGCAGCGCGCCTTCATTGAAAATGACGTTGGCGTACTCGCTGTTCCAGAGCGGCAGGCCGAACCCCGCCAGCACGAGCAGGCACGAGAATCCGCTCAGCAGCGGAAAGACAAGCAGTTCCTTGTCGAGCCGGAGGACGCGCGCGCTTTCCTTCGTCAATTCCCAGCCGTAGGCAATGCGATCAAACATGGTTGGCGAGTGTGGTGGCTTGGTCGTTTGGTGGAGAGGAGCCGATCTCACCAATCTACCAAACGACCAAGCCACCAATCTACCAGTCGCCTCAATTCCACTCCGGGTGCTGCGAAAAATGCGGCACGAGGCGGTTCGACTCGTAGACCTTGCGAAGCAGCAGGTCCCACAGCGAGTAGGGGTCCTCGTGCAGGACGAGTTCCGCGGTGGCGGCAAGCGTGAACCAGTCGCCCCGCGCCAGTTCCCCGTCCAGTTGTCCGGGGCCCCAGCCGGCGCAACCGGAAAAGACGCGGAAGGCGAGGTCTTCGGCCTGCATCGAAGACTGCACGACACGTTCGAAGATCTCGGTGCTCGTGCCGATGTAAAGACCCTCGACCACCGGCCGTTCACCATCGTCGCACTCGGCGCTCCCGTGCAGCACGAACAGCGCTTCGGGCTCGACCGGCCCCCCGAGGTAGACCAGGTCGCCGTTGTCCGGGAGGTTGAAATGGGCGGCCAGGGCGTTGGCGACGCTGACCGAGGAGGGGCGATTGACGACCAGCCCCATCGCCCCCTCCTCGTTATGTTCCACGATCAGCACGGCCGTTTTGAAGAAATTCGGGTCGCGCAGGCGGCAACCGGCAATCAGAAAATGTCCGCGCAGCGAGTGAAACATGGCGGGCGTAAGCGGCTCCGTCAGGACCCCGTGTCTGATTCGGCAGTACCGAATCCGCGTCAGAAATCCCCCACCACCTCCCCGCCGCTGATCGTCCCCACGGCGCGGTAGACGTGTTCGCTGATGTTCTCCGACACGAACCGGACATGGCCGTCCGACAGCAGGAACTGAGCGCCCCCTTCGTGCCGGCTGCTGAAGTCGTCGAAGTGTGCGGCCGGGCTGTTGGGAACATGGTCAAACGAGCCCAGTACCCGCTG
>CAZWGW010000579.1:4387-5151 GCA_964633565.1 uncultured Planctomycetaceae bacterium | reverse complement strand
ACGCGGCCCAAGAAACTCAATCTGTTGTGACTTCGGGCGAGGATTGCGGTTCAGCGGCTGGCGCGGCCCTCCGCGTGACGGGGATGGCGCGATACGCCTTGCGCAGCGCAAGGAGCACGATCAGACCCCCCAGCATGGCGGCGGCAATCACCGCGAGGCTCACCCAGTCCCCGAACAGCCGCCGGAGGGCAAACGTCGCGAGGCGATCTTCGGGCCGGGCCGCGCGGCCGAATGTGATCTCGAACATCCAGATCCGGCGCCACGCCAGCAGGACGACGTACGTTGCCAGACACAGGTACGGTCCATAAGGAATGTACGGTCGATGGGACGCGGTCGGGTCCGTTCGACAGACCAGGTTCGCGATGCGTGCGACAACCTGCCAGGCCAGCGCACACAGGGGGGCCAGCAGCAGCACAAAGACGACTGGCTGCCAACCCAGAAAACTGCCGATCATGGCCATCAGGGTCACATCGCCCAATCCCATCGTTTCCCGTCCGATGGCCGCCGATGAGACCGCGCGCACGACCCAGATTCCTCCGGCTGCCAGAAGGGCCCCTGCCGCGCTCCAGGCAAGTCCGTGCAGGTGCGGATGTTGGGCCATCCACGGCGGGACATACGCGCCGGCAATTTGCGGAATCTCCCGATTCCAATCACACCAGGCGTGCTCGATCTGCAGATCACCGGAAATCACAGCGAGACCCAGGCCCCACGCCAGTCCGCCGATCGTCACCAGATCGGGGACGAGGTAAGCCCGCAGGTCCGTT
>CAZWGW010000579.1:0-4377 GCA_964633565.1 uncultured Planctomycetaceae bacterium | reverse complement strand
AGGACGACGTGGTGCCCGATCCGCCAATGCCACCACAATCCGCTCGGCCGGACCATGGGCGTCTCCTGGCAGTGATCGCGGAGCATGGCCGCGGCAAAGGCAGCGCACAGCAGGAGCCCGGCCGCGCCGGCGCGTTTCGACCAGCCGTGGTCGGCCTGCTCACACGCGAACAATGCAAGGTGCGTCAGCAGCGCTGTCAGCAAGCCGCCGACAATGCCAAACACCGCCATCGCCAGACCGATCGACGAAAACGGGATCAGCAGCAGACTTTCGATGTCATCCGGCATGTCGACAGCCGATGAGTGCGTTCGTCGTGCGCCACTGGCCACCGGAAACCGTCGCGGCCCAGGCTCGGCGCGACGAACCGAGGCGGAACCTGGAAAGGCGAACCAAGCCCTGCATTCTGGTCGAGCCGCGCACCCAGGTCAAATCGGGCCAACGGCAAAAAATCGGGAACTATGTTCGCCTCAGCGGAACTCGCTCGTGGTCCGCGTGACCAGCACGTAGGCTTGCGGCAGGGCCTGCTGCAACGACCGACTTCCGGCCTCCGTCACCTGCGTGTCGATCAAACGCACGGACCGCAGGGACGGCATGGTACGCAGCACCATGACACCGCCGTCCGTGACCGGACAATCGACAAACAACACCGACTGCAGATCGGGCAACCCGGCGAGCAGCGCGAGGTCGGCATCGCTGAACCCGGCGGCCACAACCCGCAAAATCCGGCCCGAAGGATCGCGACCGAGAAGGGCTCCGCGCGATTCCAGTTCCGACACGACCGCCGCCGGAGAGTTGGCGTAGCGGGGAGTGTAAGGAGGTTTCTCCAGCCTGGCCGACATTCCGAATGTCGCACCAAAGCCGGCGGCGACGGCGCCCATCAGGATCACGGTGAGCACGACTTCCCGCCGCCGCCAGCGCGCGAGTTTCTGCTCCCACTCCGTCACGATGTCGTGCACATCGACGAGCAGCGGCCGGTAGAACAAGCGATTGCGAGGAGGGCATCCCATCGGCAGGGGCCGTCCGGAATGGCTGAATCCGCTCGCGTGAATTGTATCCGCAGGGGGAGATCGTGTCAGCTTCGATCTGGTCATTCGTCACGGCATTGACTGCGGCATGGCAATGCAGCTCGCGCGACGCGGCAGTCGCGGGCGTTCATCGCGATCCGGCGGTTGCCATCGGCTGGCTGCGGCCGTCGACTGGCATCCGCTGCGCCACCTGCAGGCGTTCCCACTCCGCTTCAAAGGCGGCCAGCGAGAACGGCTTCTGCAGGAAACCGTTCATGCCCGCAGCAACACACACCAGCGCGTCGTTCAGATCCGAACTGGCCGTCAACGCGACGATGGGCACGCTGAGCCCTGCGGCCCGGATGACGGTAGTGGCTTCGATTCCATTCATGACCGGCATCTCGAGGTCCATCAACACCAGGTCGTATTGTCCGGTGCAGACGGCCAGGGCGCCGCTCCCTCCATCGACCGCCACGTCCACCGCGAAGTCTGCGATTTCGAGCAATCGCGAAACAAACGTGCGAGTGACATGGGAATCATCCGCAACGAGGATCCGTCCGCGACGCGGCGCGCGGGGGTCGTCACGAGGCTGGGGCGGTCCGCCGTCGGCCGACTGGAGAGCACTGCTGGCAGCCGTGAGTGGCATGGGGTGGGGTGAATTCAATCGCAGGCGGCACCGGGTGGCGGGACCATGACGGAACCAGACTCGTGAAACCGGGACTGGAGTCACTCCAGTCCGCACGCTGCAAGCTCCGGAGTGGCGGTTGCGTCCGATTGGTTGGCGGGGTGGCGACGTTTGACGAGGGTGACTTCGTTTCCGATGGCGTTGTACGAGACCTCGTCCATGAACGTCCGCATCAACAGCACGCCGCGGCCGCTGGCGAGCGCGAGGCGCTCCTGGTCCCGGGGATCAGGCAGCGATTTCACGTCGAATCCGCGACCCTCATCGCGGATCGCAATGCGGGCTTCCTGCCGATTGATCTGGCACGTGACGTGCACACGGCGTGAGGCAAACCGCGTCTGGCGCTGACGCCGTGCAATCAATTGCTCGTAAGCCCCATCCGCCTGTTCACGCAACCGCGAGCTGACCTCGAGGTTGCCGTGGACGATTGCATTCACCAGCCCTTCCTCCAGGGCGACCGAGAGCCGGACCTGGTCGCGGTCATTTGCGATGCCGAACTGGCAGCAGTGGTTGACGAGATACTTGACCAGCGGCGCAATTCGTGACAGATCGCACCGGAGTTCAAACTCCATGCACGTCGACCGGATGCACTGCAGCACCTCGACGCGCTTCTGTCTCTCACGCACGACCGAGAGAACGCGGTCGACGGCGGGCACGAGGTCCTCGGGCAGCTGCCGCTTGGTAATGTAACTGTCGGCGCCGTGCTGGAGGGCAAGCACGGCCAGTTCCTCGCTGCCGCGGGCCGACATGACCAGCACGGGGAGCAGCGGCTGTCGGGACTTGACCTGCTGCAGCAGTTCCAGTCCTCCCATTCCGGGCATCTGCAGGTCGGTGATCAGCAGGTCCAGAGGACACAAATCCGCGGAGAGCAACGCCTCTTCGGCGGTGGCCGCCTCCACGACGTTCCAATCGGGCTGGGACGAGAGCAGCGCGACGGCGACCTTCCGCTCAACCGGGGAGTCGTCAACCACCAGGATGTTGGACATCGAACCCTCTTCGGCAGACCACTCACAACGGGCTGCAGGCAACGCAATGGCTGGTCGATCCGTTGGTCAAGAATGGTTCAAGTCCGGCCCGGGAACTTGAGTCGTGGACGGCGGCGGGGCTTTTTCATGATGAACCGGGCGTGACTTTGCCGATCAGGAAGATATTGCCGGCGGTAACGATTCTGCGGGTGATCGTCCGCGCCGGGGCAATCGGCGAGAGCGACGGGGAATCCAATCGAGCACCGGATTGGCAGCACGAGAGCCATGAACCTGACGTCCGGATCTCGAATGCCGCCGCCGCACCCGTCATCCGCGGGGCCGGGCCGGCCGCTCGCCCACGTAATTCTCGCCTGTGTTCTGACTACGATCGTTCCACTGGTCACAGAAACACGCGCGGCGCCGCCGAGTCGGCACCAGTCCCCGGAGTCCGGAACCGGAACGGCCGAGACTTCGGAATGCTGTTTCTGCGTGGTGGGGGCGGTGCCGAACCCGGGAACCTACGTGACCCGGCGCAGGTCGGTACAACTGGGAGAACTGATTGACCGGGCCGGCGGCCTCAATGCGGAGGCTTCGGGCACCCTCCGGATTTTCGATCACGGCCGGACCCAGACGGAGTTCCCATACGGAGTGAGCCGCCGAAACGACGCCGTCACGCCGGGAGCGGTGATCGTGGTCGACTCCACAACCTCTGGACCGCACGCGAAAACACGCCAGGGGACGGCGAACTGCGACGTCGCCTGCGTCAATCTGCTCGATCGTCCGCTGGTCTGGAAAATGTCGCCCGACGAGGCGTCACTGGGCCATCTGATGAGCATGCTCGGCCAGCCTGACGGACTGGCCGCTTCGATCCGCGTGATGCGCAAGTCCCGGATGTCGGCCGGCATCGCCGACCGCCTGAACTCCGGCGACGTGCTGGTGTTCAACTCCGCCATCGTGAACCAGGCCGCACTCAGTGCCGCGCTGGCGCAGTCGCCGCTACAGGATGTGCAGCCGCTCGACGATGATCCTGCGGTGGAGGACGATGCCCGGGACAGTGGTCGGCGCACTCCGGCCGCACCGGATTCCGCTCCGCCGGCCGTGGCCCGCGTCATTCCGGCGGCAGCGGCGATCAACGAGTCCGACGCGGATCTGCCTGCGCCACGTCGCGCATCGCTGGAGATTATCTCCGCGATTCCCGCAGAGCGGGTCCCCGCGCCTCCAATGGACGACGCGGGAGTCGGCGAGGCTGATCGCAAGCCGTACGCGACACAGTCGGTCGCTACGGCGATTGGGGTTCCAGCCGCTGCCGCACCGGACAGGGTGGCCCCGCAATACGCCCCGATGCCGGATGTCCCCGCTCAGCCCGCCGCGCCGACCCCTCCCAGGGAATCAATGGGCCCATTGATTCCCGAGCGTTCGTCCACCGCGGACGATGCCGCGCCGCGACGGGCGCCAACACATCGGCCGCCAGATCCCACGCGCAGATCTGCGGCACCGTCAAGTTCGATGGCCACGGCGATCACGGCGGGGTTGTGCGCGTTCCTGGCTTTGACCCTGCTCACCGTCTGGTCGCGCCGGTCGCGCGAACGCCGACAGGAGATGCGCTTGACCCGTCGCGCGGTCGCCGCAGTTCCGGAACCGCCGGCCGCACCCGCTTCGACGCCGCTGGACGAAATGATCAATGACACGCTGCCGCTGGTCGAAGAAGCTCCGACGTTTCCGCCGA
>CAZWGW010000578.1:0-5164 GCA_964633565.1 uncultured Planctomycetaceae bacterium | reverse complement strand
CGGCAATGGATGCAATCTTCACCGGTCGATCTCCTCTCCTCCCACAATCAGGCGATCCCGGTCCTTCACTCCGATCGCCAGAATGTGAACCTCGTGCTCTGCCTCCCGAATGTCGTACAGGACCCGGAACCGATTGTCGGGGCCGAATCGAAGCTCCCACTGCGCCGCAAAAGCAGCCGGTTGTCGAAGTGGTTTTCGGTTCGTGGTCTCGAGCGCCGGCTCAAACAAGAGCTGCTCTTCGATCTTTTCGCGAATCAGCGCGTGATACTTGGCGTCGACGGCCCGCAGGTGTCGCTTGACGTCGGGCGGATAGATCAGGGTGTACGGTTGCCGGTGCACCACGATGGCCTGAATTATGGCCATCTTTTGACACGTCGTCAACCGCGGGCCCGAGAGCGGCCCTGCGCACCGGGACGGAATGGCAAGGTGTCGCCTGCCAGACTACAACCTCCCGCTCCGCATGATCCCCCACACGACCCACGCCCCGAACAGGCACGACGCGATAAACGTCAGCGCCGACAGCCATCCGCCGCCCTCCCGGATGACCAGCGCCGACGCCACGATCAGCGCCGCCGTGATCAGCCCCACCACGACCCGGTTGCTCGATCGGTCGAACTCGTTGACAAAGTCATCCAGCTTGCGATGCTCCAGTTGAATCCGCAGATCGTCGCGGTTCAGTTTTTCCAGCGTCCCCCCCAGCCGCAGCGGCAGGTCATGCACCGCGCCGAACACCGTCCGCGCGTCGGTGATGATCCGTTCGACGAGGCGACGGGGATCGTAGCGCTGGCGGACCAGCCGCTCGACGAACGGCGCCAGTTCCCCTGCGAGGTTGAACGCCGGGTCGAGTGAACGTCCGACTCCCTCCAGAGTGACAACGGCGCGGATCAGCAGCATGAAATCGGCCGGGCAGCGCAGGCCGTGCGCCGCCATGATGTTCACGAAGTTGCTCAGCATGTTGCCGATCTTCATCTGCGCCAGCGGGACGCCGTAGTGCGTCTCCACGAAGTCCTGCACGTCCGCGTGCAACAGCAGGTCGTCGATCGGCCGCGACGGCTGCCCCATCCGCTTGATCAGCGCCACCGCCTTGTCAACGTCGTGTTTGGCCACCGACACGAACAGGTCGACGAGCTGCTCCCGTTTGTCGTCTCCCAGCGAACCAATCATGCCGTAGTCGAGCAGCGCGATGGCCCCGTCGCGCAGCACCCGGATGTTCCCCGGATGCGGGTCGCCGTGGAAGATCCCGAATTCAAATGCCATCCGCATGAAGATGTGCGTCCCGTTGATCGCCAGTTGCGGCGGTGTGACCGGAACGTTGGCCAGACACCTCATGTCGTCGGCGCGGCAGCCGTCGATGAACTCCATCGTCAGCACCGCCTCGGTCGTCAGGTCGTCGTAGACCTTCGCCACGTACAGCGTCGCGTCGTGTTCGAACAGCCGCGTGAACTCCTGCATCGCGCGGCCTTCGCGGCGGAAGTTCATTTCGCGGCGGATCGTGCGCGCAAAGTGATTGACCAGGCCGACCGGGTCAAACACCTCCAGGAACGCGAGTTGCCGCACGCCCCAGTCCGCGAGAAAACTCATCAGCGACAGGTCCCGTTCGACGTCGCGCGGAGCTGTCGGCCGGCGGACCTTGATCGCCAGCGGCGTGCCGTCGTGATGCCGGGCTCGATGCACCTGCCCCAGCGACCCGGCCGCCAGCGGCGTCTGTTCGAACTCCGCGAACAATTCGCCGACGGGGCGGTGCAATTCCGTCTCGATCGCATGCACGGCCTCGTCGGCCGGAAACGGCGGCACTCTTTCCTGGAGATGCTTGAGCTCCTCGATCACGTCCATCGGAATCAGGTCCGGCCGTGTGCTCATGACCTGCCCGAACTTGATGAATGTCGGTCCCAGTTCCTCGAGGACCAGGCGGATGCGCTGTGCCGGTGACAGGCCATGAGGTGCTCCCTCGGCCGCTCTCTTCAACTCGCGCCGTTTGAGCCACGGCAGATGCCGGAGCAGATAGGACTGATCAACCAGCCAGCCGAACCCGTACTTGAAGAGTACAAGGATGATTTCCAGGAACCGTCCCGTGTTCCGGATGGCGCGTAGCGGCGGCAATTCCAAGGCGGGCTCCCGGGTCGTGCGGCGGTGGTCGCGGACAGGGCTGCATTCTCGCGCGTGGGGCGATCAAAGGCAAACTCTCCGCGCCGCATCGGCAGGAACTGCCGGGAGTCGGAAATTCGGGCCCCCGCCGCCCTGGTCCGGCTTTGTGCGTCGTCGCCCTGCCGATAGATTCCCCCGCCCGGTCGGCCTCCGGACGTTCCGCCCCGACCGGCATCCAGATGGGGAGCCTCACTTGAATTCGCCACGTCGCGCGGCAGCCGCCGTACTGCTCGCAGCGCACCTGATGTGTGTGAACTCGGGCTGCCGCCTGCCTGCTCCACTGGCGGCCATCGCGACGCCCGTTCACCTGCACTACGACACCGCCATGGAGGCGGACCTCGCCGGGGAGGAGACGGCCGATTTGACCGACGCCGCCCGGCGGACCTACGTCGACACGCTGGATGAGCCGGTCGGGATCGTCAATTGGCGCGACGGCGTCTCCACCTGGGAGGTCTTTTTCGCGACCAATCGCGGACGAATCGAGTCGACGGCCGGCACGGGGCAGGAACAGTTCGGAAACGAAGTCCGCTCCACACCGCACTACGGCCGCGCGGAGGTGACGTTGCCGCGCCGGAAGCGCGGCGTCGAGCCCGGGCCGGCATCCATCGCGGGACTGCGTGTGTTTGCCGCCAGCCGGAGCGACCCCAGTGAGCATGAAGACGTGAAGTTCGAAACGGTTGGCAGCACCCCCCAGGACGAGTTCCTGGCGGGAGTGAACCGCCAGGTCCTGCAGTCGCGGCAGCGCGACCTGCTCCTGTTCGTGCACGGCTTTAACGTCGATTTCCGTTCGGCGCTCGTCCGCACGGCGCAACTGGCGCTCGAACTGCCGTTCAACGGCGCGGTCGTGGCCTACTGCTGGCCGTCGCAGGGGGGCGTGCTGAACTACGAGGACGACGGGCCGGTCAACGCACAGTCGGTCGTTCCCTTCGCCGAATTCCTGAATCAGTTGATCGCTGCCCTCCCCGAGCGGACACGCATCAACCTGGTCGTCCACAGCATGGGGAGCCGGATCGTGATGCAGGCGCTCGACCGGATGCCGCCACCCACCGCCGGCAAACCACTCGCCAACGTCGTCCTTTGCGCGCCGGATGTCGGCCTCGCTGACTTCTCCCAATGGACGCCGGGCGTCGTGGATCAGTCCGAACGAGTCACGCTCTACACCAACAACGACGACACCGCACTGACTGCCGCAATGAAGGTCCACCTCGAACGCCGCGCCGGAGACGCCAACCCCCCCGTCGTCGTGCCGGGGATCGAGACCGTCGACTGCTCACGCGTCGACTTCAGTTTTCTGGGGCACGACTACTACGGCAACAACGCCGACGTGCTGGCCGACCTGTTCTCCGTCATCAAGGAGCAGAAGTCCGCCGATCAGCGCCTGCACCTGAGCAGCAGGAAACTCCCGGACGGCGCGGAGTATTGGGAGTTCACTGGCAGCGCGCCCCAGATCCGGTGGACGTGGCACTTCGACGAGCTTGCCAGCACGCCCTGACGCGTGCTCGCGGACCGGCAAATCCGGCCGATGCCTCCGAGGATCTCTCCGTCGACTGGCACACGAGCCCGAAGCGCAAGCGAGGTAGCGGATTAGGTTGGACGTCGGTCCCCGCGCTTGCGTTTCGGGCCAGAGACATTCCACAGCCAGGCTTGCAACGGCTCGCAACCAAGTGGGGTGCACCGTCGATTCCGCTGATGATCTGGGCAAACCCTGCCGATCATAACGATTGTAGCGGTCGTGCCGACTGCGGTCGCGCGCCGATGTTGCGCCGGGTTACTCGGCGGGTGCGGAGGGTGTACGTCAACCTTGGGGCAGACGGGATGTTGCAGAGAATCAATCCGCCTGATGCGCCGAGCCGGCTGTTCCGGTCCGCTGCCTGTTCACTGGCGCTGCTGGCCGGTGCCGCGGCCCTGCATGCCGCTCCGCCGAGCATTGTCCAGGACAAGGCGCAGGAGAAGGCCCGCACCGCCCTCAAGCAGCCGGCAACCGAGGAGCCGGTGGTGCGGCTGTACTTCCTCAGCGTCCCCTGGGCCAAAGTACTGCAGGAGGTCGCGGAAGGGACCAACTCCACACTGGTGATGCACGATTCGCCATCCGGCCGTTACACGCGGCAGGACATGCGGCGGTACACCCGCGAACAGGCGGTGCGCATCCTCAACAGCGAACTGGAACGCGAGGGATTTCGCATCCTGGAGAAGGACCAGTTCCTCACGGTCATCAAGGCCGAGCGCTCCCGCGTGGAGTTTCCTCGACGCGAATACCAGCCGCCGGCCGAGTCCGATCCATCCACGGCGGTAAGCGCGACCGAACCCGCGACTCAGAGGGCACAGCAGACCAGCGGTCCGCGCCCGTTGCCACCCACGACACGGCCGCCACAGTCACGGCAATCCTCGGACATCCGTCAGGCGGGCTTTGACGCGGAAGCCGCACCCGACGCAGAGCCGCAATCCACACCCGCTCCCGGGACGGCCACGGAAGTTGTGCGGCCGCAGCGGCAACCGGCGTCTGAGCTGGCGCTGCGCGTGTATTCGGCGTTTGGTTCGCGCGCGCAACTGCTGCCGCCGCAGGAGTCCGGCCGCTCTCCCGGTTTCATGGTCTTCAATACTCCCGCGCTGCCGGACAGTCCGCCGCGCGGTGAACAGGACATGGCGTTCGGCGTCGGCGTGGACATTCAGCGCAACGAATTGCGCGTGGCGGGGCCGCCGGACGCCGTTCGCACCGTGGCCGAATTGTTGCGACGGCTGGACCAATTGCCCGCGTCGACTGAACCCGGAGGTCCCCGGCTCGTCGCGATGGAGCAGGCGAAACTGGGCATCGCCCAGCGGCTCGGTCCGCAACTCAAGCAGATTCAGACGGCTCGCCGGCGGATGGGTGGCAGCGAACACGCCACGGCCGCCACCGGCCGATTGCTGGCCCAGGCCGCGCAGGCCCAACCGGGTCAGGCGCAGCCCGGCGAGCAGGCCCCGCCGGTCGCGCCGGAAAGCGGCCAATTCACGGAGACCATGCCGGCCGACCGCGAGGCCC